>NZ_CAWPAV010000203.1:0-43607 GCF_963885725.1 Proteus sp. G4380 | reverse complement strand
GCAAGAAAAAACACAATAACTGAAAAGGATTTTAAAACCTTCAAAGAGTATAACAATATTGAAGATTATGAAAAAGAAGCAAAGCAAGCTGTTTATGCAACAACAATAAGCAAAACTCTTTTTGAAAAATGCCAATGTCTCATAACATTAAGAACAATGCTTGAATCCCTACACACTGATTATGAAAAATATGAAAAAGTAAATCCGTTATTAATGGAGCTATTACGCAAAAAATTTACTTTTACATACTCCGCTTTCATTACTATCTATCCAGAACCCATCGAAGAAAGCGGGCTAGAACGATTTAGTTTAATTAATACAAAAAAATACTGTCCAGAACATGTATGGAAACATATTCTCAAATCCGCTATTTATACCAATGAAGAATTGGATGACTATTTTGGGTCGCAGGAATTACCCCCACTGGAGCGGATGTGTACAGATATGGATTTATATAACGAGTTTAAAGGCACGGTTTTATTTGATGAAGTGATCGGGTGCTATGTTAATGAAGAAAACGAAGGATCTCAAATTTTTGATAATGAGGTTTATTCTGTTACCGAAGAACAGTTACGCCAGTGGCTAGATGAAGAGCTTGCATTTCTGAGTTATGTCACTGAAGGTCTTTTGAATATTTGTATTGAATACATAAGAAAAGAGAATGGAATTATAAGGGTTTGAAGTGATGGACAAAAACAAACTTAAAAATCTTAAGTTTTTTTGAAAATACCCCATTGGTTCAGCATTTGAATTATTCCCTTTCTGAAGATGAGGAAAGAAATTAAGTGTATTATGAAAGTCTGAACTTTCGGGCTGGGCTATATCAACTATATTGTTGATATAACAACCTTAATCTTTCAATAGAATTAATTAGATTATTATTTATTTTATTGCGATAATAACTTAACAAACTTTCTTTTTATATCACTACTATTATGGTCATACGTCCTAATCAACACTGGTTTTTTCGGTTATTTGATTGGCACGGTTCAGTGCTATCAAAAATAATCTTTCGCTTATGTCTTAATATTGCAATGTCTATTATCGCTATTTTGGTTTATCAATAGTATGAATTATTAGGTATTCATTTAACTGTTGCCCCATTTAGTTTATTAGGTATTGCTATCGCAATATTTCTTGGTTTTAGAAATAATGCAAGTTATAGCCGACTTGTGGAGGCAAGGACATTATGGGGAAATATGTTAATTACCCATCGCAACATATTAAGAAATATAAAAGCCTTATTACCGGAAGATAAACAATTTAATCGTGACTTTTCCAATCTACTTATTGCTTTTAGTTGGAGTCTAAAACATGAGCTAAGAAAAACAAACCCAATGGTCGATCTCTATCGCCTCTTACCCCGACCTTTATTTGATGAGATAATGAATAGCCCTTACCCCACTAATCGGATTTTATTACATATTGGCCTAAAAATTGGCGAATTGCGAGATAACAAAGTAATAAGTGATGTTATCTTTCAATCAATTAATAAAGATATTAATAACTTATCTGATGTATTGGGTGGCTGTGAACGTATTTCAAATACTCCTGTACCTTTTGCCTATACGCTCATATTGCAACGTACGGTATATCTATTCTGTGCTCTGCTACCTTTTGCATTGGTTGCCGATCTCCACTATATGACGCCATTTGTTTCCGTATTTATCTCTTATACTTTTTTATCTTGGGACTCATTAGCTGAAGAGTTAGAAGATCCATTCGGTGTTTCTGCCAATGACTTACCATTAAATGCAATATGTAACACCATAGAAAGGAATTTATTAGAGATGCAAGATATCACCCCACTCCCCATCAAAGTTAAACCCGACCAATATTATAATTTATTGTAATTAATAAAATAAAAACAAATAAAAAAGACAGTGTTAATTAATAACACTGTCTTTTTTATTAATAATACATCTTTTATGTTATTAATGCGCTCTCATTCCTGCGCTGTACATTAATAATTTAAATAATGAGGCGATAATCGCAAGACTTAATACACTTAAAGACCAAATAATTATCATCCATCCGATTTGTTGATACCAACGAGTTTTCTTTTTCGTTGGTTTTATTGTTAAAAAATGACTAATGATAACTTTCATTGGCATTTACCTTTCCACGAAATACATAATAACTCCAACTGGTATAGGCTAATATCACAGGAATAATTATAACCGCCCCAACTAACATAAATTGCTGACTTAAAACAGGAGCTGCCGCCTGCCAAATCGAAATAGAAGGTGGAATAATATAAGGAAAGATACTGATCCCTAATCCTGCAAAACCAATAAGTACCAATAAAAGTGATAATAGAAAAGGCTGATAATGACCATAGTTATAGGCACTACGAACAATGCCCCAAGCACAAGCCAATACGAGCAACGGAACAGGTAATAAAAAGTATAAATTAGGTAAACTAAACCAGCGTTGTGCAATATCTGCATGTGTAAGTGGTGTCCATAAGCTTACTATTGCAATCACCACCAGCAATATAATAGCCAGATACACCGTTATAGTGCACATTTTACGATGCAGTTGATGCTCTGTTTTCATAATCAACCATGAACTGCCTAACAATGCATAAGTGACTAACAAAGCAAAACCACAGAAAATAGGGAATGGTGTTAACCAATCCAATGCCGAGCCACTGAAATGGCGCTCTGTCACATTAAAACCATTAATAACTGCACCTACTGTGATCCCTTGGCAAAAAGTAGCAAGAAAAGAGCCACCAATAAAAGCTGAATCCCAAAATAGGCGATGTTTAGGAAGTGCATTAACGCGAAATTCAAATGCCACACCACGGAAAATAAGCCCAATAAGCATCAATGTCAGTGGTATTGTTAACGCATCAATAATAACTGCGTAGGCAAGAGGAAAAGCACCATAGAGCGCAGCCCCTCCTAATACTAACCATGTTTCATTGCCGTCCCAAACCGGTGCCACACTATTAATCATGGTATCTCTTTGTATTTTATCTCGGGTAAAAGGTAAAATAATGCCAATCCCCAGATCAAATCCATCTGCGATAATATACATAAGCGTGGCAAAAATAATGATCGCAAACCAAATCATCGAAAAATCAATATTCATTATTTTTCACCCTGTGTTAATTGGTCGGATTTAAGCACTACAGGGCCTTTTTTCATCAGATGCACCATATAAAAATACCCGATGCCAAATACTGAAAAATAAACCAAAATAAAGGCCAATAAGCTCAAACTCATTTGAATATCACCATGAGCAGAAACGGCATCTTTGGTACGTTGTAGACCATAAACAACCCAAGGCTGACGGCCAATTTCTGTGGTAAACCACCCCGCAAGGATCGCAATCAGCCCTGTAGGCCCCATTAATAAAGCAAAGCGTAAGAAAAAGGGTGAGTGATAGAGTCTTTTCTTCTTACGTAAAATAATACTCAACAAACCTAAACAAATCATCAGCATACCTAATCCTGCCATGACTCTAAATGACCAAAATATAATGGTAGAATTAGGTCTATCTTCCGGTGCAAAACTTTTTAATGCCGGAATTTGCTTATCTAAACTATGGGTAAGGATCAGGCTACCTAAATAAGGAATTTCAATCGCATATTTTGTTTTTTCTTCTGCCATATCTGGGATGCCAAATAAAATCAGCGGAGTCGCTTCTTTCGTTGCATTATCCCAATGCCCTTCTATAGCTGCGATTTTAGCCGGTTGATGTTCTAGTGTATTTAATCCATGAGCATCACCTACAAACGCTTGTATGGGGGCAATAATTAGTACTAACCATAAGGCCATAGAAAACATTTTTCGTACAGGTGCTGTATTTTGTCCTTTTAATAATAACCACGCGGCACAAGAGGCGATAAATAAAGCACTGGCTAAAAAAGCCCCAATAGACATATGCAATAAACGATAAGGGAAGGAAGGATTAAACACGACCTGTAGCCAATCAACAGGCACGACAACACCATTTTCAATAGCATAGCCTTGTGGTGTTTGCATCCAACTATTGGATGACAAGATCCAAAAAGTAGAAATCAATGTGCCAAGCGCTACCATACAAGTTGCAAAGAAGTGAAGTTTTCGCCCCACTTTATTCCAACCAAACAACATAATGCCAAGAAATCCCGCTTCTAAGAAAAAGGCGGTCAAGACTTCATAAGTTAGCATCGGCCCTGTGATACTACCGGCAAATTGTGAAAAACCACTCCAGTTAGTCCCGAATTGATATGCCATCACTAACCCTGATACCACACCCATACCAAAGTTTACGGCAAAAATTTTTATCCAAAACTGATATAAAGAAAGGTAACTTGGTTCTTTTGTTTTTAACCATAAGCCTTCTAATAGGGCTAGAAAGCTAGCTAATCCTATGGTGATAGCAGGGAATATAATATGAAATGAAACGGTAAACGCGAATTGTATTCTTGCTAGGTGAAAAGCATCTAATCCAAACATAATGCCTCTCTCGATATAAATCTATATTCTATAAATTTATTCATTTTCTATTATCCTAATTATATTTTTCTCACAAAAATCTTATTTATTTTTTATTATGAATGCTGATTAATTTCACTTTATGTTCAGAAAGTAAAAACTGAAAATAGTGAATTTATATAGATATACTATTTAAATTCCCCTCTCTTAATTACTAAAAAAGAGAACAACAAAAAATCATTACGCAATAAATCACATAACGATACCATGGTAGCCAACAAACTGTTATTTCGTCATTTTTTCAATAAATCAAGTTTAAAAAACTTGTCCATTAGCGTATTAACATTTTTAACCAAGTAATAACAGAGAGTCAAATAAATTGATTTTATCACACGATAGATATGCTCTATCATCATATAAAATAAAGTTATAAAGCGTCATTTAGCCTATTTTACTCATTGACAATATAATTACATTATTTTAACTTCTTAAGTAACAGAAGAATTGCAGATTATATAACTTTAATACCAATAAATTATTATTTATCGGTATTAATAAGTCTAAATATATCCTTTATTTCTAGTAAGAAATATATTTTAAATTATATAACCTTATTGCTTTTTATATTCACCTGCCAACTATTCATCATTAAATATTATTATTAACGTTTTAGGAATGTCTATATGAGTAAGAAAAAATCACCTATTCCTGGAGTGAAACCCTATAATGGACCCGCAGGAGGATGGGGGGCATTAAAAGCAACAGCAATCGCGGTACGCACTCAAATGGATGCTTTTATTGCACCTAAAACATTGCTTAATACTAATCAGCCTGATGGTTTTGATTGCCCCGGCTGTGCATGGCCAGACAAAGAGCATCATTCTACTTTCCAATTTTGTGAAAATGGAGCTAAAGCGGTCACATGGGAAGCAACAAAAAAAAGAGTCACACCTGAATTTTTAGCACAACATACCGTAACAGAATTGCTGACAAAGTCAGACTTCGAATTAGAAGGCTACGGTCGTTTAACCCATCCTCTCGCTTATGATGCAGATACTGACACTCTTCGTCCTGTGACTTGGGAGCAAGCATTTACTCGTATTGGTGAACTATTAAGAAATATGCCATCACCTGATAGTGTTGAATTCTACACCTCAGGTAGAGCTTCCAACGAAGCCGCGTATCTATTCCAACTGTTTGCGCGAGAATATGGCACCAATAATTTTCCTGATTGCTCAAATATGTGTCATGAACCGACTAGTGTAGGCTTACCTCAATCGATTGGCATAGGTAAAGGCACAGTTTCTTTAGATGACTTTGATAATACTCAACTCATTATTGCCATTGGACATAACCCTGGAACTAATCACCCAAGAATGATGGGAACACTGCATGAAGTAGCTCGTCGTGGTGTACCTATTGTTGTATTTAATCCATTGAAAGAACGTGCTTTAGAGCGATTTACCGACCCTCAAAGTGTTATTGAGATGGCGACTTATAGCTCAACCAATATCGCCTCATCTTATTATCAAGTCAAAGCCGGTGGTGATGCTGCGGCGTTAAAAGGCATTATGAAAACCTTAATTGAGTGGGATAATGAGCGTGGAAACATTCTCGACCACGATTTTATTGCTGAGCATACACTAGGTTTTGAAGCCGTAGTTGAAGATCTTAAACAAACTTCTTGGCAAGATATTGAAAGTGAAAGTGGCCTTTCGCAAGCAGATATTGAGAGTGTCGCACTCCTTTATGCCAATTCTCCGGCCACCATTATTACCTATGGTATGGGGATCACCCAACATAACAAAGGTACAGCGAATGTGCGTCTGATTGCTGATTTGTTATTAATGAAAGGGAATATTGGTAAGCCGGGTGCTGGCATATGCCCATTACGTGGGCATTCTAATGTGCAAGGTAACCGAACTGTTGGGATCACAGAAAAGCCATCTGTCGAATTTTTACAAAAAATAGAACAAACTTTTGGTTTTAAACCACCTTATAAACATGGTCACGATGCAGTTAACGCAATGCAAGCGATGGTTGATGGCAAAGCAAAAGCGTTAATTTGTTTAGGGGGTAATTTTGCCGTGGCATTACCCGACCCTCAACAGTCATTTGCTGCAATGAGAAAGCTTGATTTAAGTGTACACATCGGCACTAAATTAAATCGCTCACATTTATTAACGGCAAAAAATACCTTTATATTACCTTGCTTGGGGAGAACAGAATTAGATGTACAAGCATTAGGTCGTCAATCCATCACGGTCGAAGACTCAATGTCAATGGTGCATGCCTCTTCTGGTAAATTAACACCCGCTTCACCATTATTAAAATCAGAGCCTGTCATTGTTGCAAAAATGGCTGCTACAACACTGACAGATAGCAAAACCCCATGGCTAAGATTTACGGAAAGTTATGATCTTATTCGCGATATGATTGAAAAAACCATTCCCGGATTTGATAATTACAACCAACGAATTCGTATCCCCGGTGGTTTCCGTATGCCACTCCCTGCCGTTGAGAGAGTTTGGAATACCCCCACAGGTAAAGCCATGTTCTCGGTATTTAAAGGTGTGAAAGAGAATAAAATGGTCATGGGTGATGATGTTCTTCGTTTAGTCACTATTCGTAGTCATGACCAATATAATACGACCATTTATGCACTTGATGATCGCTATCGTGGCATCTTTGGTAGACGCGATATACTGTTTATGAATAATGTCGATATGATAGCAAGAGGCTTAAACGAAGGTGATAAAGTCACCATTGAAACGGTCAGCGAAAATAGAAAACTACAGCTTGATAATATAACTGTTGTTTCATTTAGCATTGCTCCTGGCACAGTGGCCGCTTATTACCCAGAAGCCAATGTCCTTGTACCATTAGATTATATTGATAAAGAGAGTGGAACCCCCTCTTATAAAGCAATACCTGTCAGAATTTATGATAAAAAAATACAAGTCGCTTAATCATAATTCATACGCAAAACAAAAAACAAAGGCGAGCTATTTATTAATACTCGCCTTTTTATCTCTATCCATCTATAGACCTGTACTTTCTAAGTAAGTACGCATTTGTGCAAAGCATTTTTCAATTAATATAGAGCGCGGCTCTTCTTTGCGGATCACAATCCCCAATGGGGCATTAATGGTTGCATCAACAATAGGTACAACATCTAGATCTTGGCTGAGATTTTCCATACCTTTAGCAATAGGGACAATCGAGGCGCAAAACCCTGCATTAACTGATTGTATAAGATGTAATGTAGAACTACTTTCGACCAACACCTTGGGGTGTAAGTTATAACGCTGAAAAGCTAAATCCACGGATTGCCTAAAGTGATTCTCTTTATTTAATAAAGCCAATGGTTGTTTAACCGCTTCATGCCACGAGATAGTTCTTGTTGAAGGCATAAAGTGATTGCGATGAAATAAAAGCCCTAACTCCGTTTGTTTTAATGCATAAATTTCATGCTGTTGAGTATTCGCTTTTTCCAAATAGCAGATACCAATATCAAGACTATTACTATTAAGTCGATCTATAATATTTTCACTATTCGTTGAGAGCACTTGAAAACTTATCTCAGGGAATAGTGCCGATATTTTCTGCAACATCAGCATAGGATTTAAATTGGTTAAAGGCACAATACCTATACGCAGTTGCCCAAATAGTTGCTGTCGAAAGTTAGCGGCTTCTGCTTGTAATCCATCGTAAGCAGATTGCATAGTTTTCGCCCATTTTAATATTTTCTCACCTTCTTCGGTAAATCCCTCAAAGCGAGAACTACGCTTGATAAGAACCACATCAAGCTCTTTTTCTAAATTACGTAATCGCATTGATAAGGTAGGTTGTGTAACATGGCACATCTCGGCAGCTTGACCAAAATGTTGCGTTTTATCCAAAGCGATTAAATAAAATAACTGTTTAATATCGATACGCAATAACCTCGTCATTTGCAGGTGAAGGGAATAGTTATCTGTTTTTATATTGCACTATTAACAACACTAAAGTTTGCGCTGTCTATAATTATTTTTCAATAATAAACGAAGAGAAAAGAAATAATCGCCTTATCGATTAGCCATAAAATAAAAAAACTCACCCTAATATTTCAACTAAGGTGAGTTTATTTTTACTAAAATATTAATGTATTAATTAAAGATAAGCTTATTCTTTGATTTGAAAAACTGATACTTTATCGGTCAGATTTTGTGCTTTTTCATCTAACATCATGGTTGAGGTGGCTCCTTGTTCTACTAAAGCCGCATTTTGCTGAACCACAGAATCCATTTGGTTTATCGCGACGGCTATTTGTTCAATTCCCACTTTTTGCTCTTCCGATGCAATGCTAATTCCCTGCATAATATCGCTTACTTTGGTAATTGAGGTGACAATTTCTTGTATATGCTCACCGGTTTTATTAACCAGTTCACGACCATGTGCGACATCCGCCACAGAAGCTCGAATAATCTGATTAATTTCACGAGCGGCTTCCGCACTTCTGGCCGCTAAATTGCGAACCTCTGTTGCAACAACTGTAAAACCCCGCCCTTGCTCCCCTGCACGAGCGGCTTCCACTGCCGCATTCAACGCAAGAATATTGGTTTGACTGGCAATATTGTTTACCACATCATTGATTTCAGCGACTTTTAACGTACCGACTTCAATTTTTTTCATCGAAGTAATAGCATCATTCATAATGCTAGCGCCATCGATAGCCAAATCACGCGTTTGTGCTGTGATAGAGTTTGCTAATACGGCATTATTAGTATTATTCACTACCGCAATTTTTATCTCTTCCATGCTGGCTGCGGTTTGTTGCAATGCACTCGCTTGCTCCTCTGTACGAGAAGAGAGATCTTGATTACCCGCTGCGATTTCTGCTGAACCGCTTTTGATCACTAATGCTTCTTCTTTCACCAAACCAATAGTCGATGTCAGTGCATTTTGCATATCACCGACATGAGAAAATAGTGTACCAAACTCATCTTTTCTATTTTTGGGTAACGAGAAGTTTAAATTCCCTTCTCCCACTTTTTGCAAAATGGCAGAGAGCGTATTGAGGTTAAAGAGAAAGGTTTTATTAACCCAACGGATCACTAAATAAAGCAGTCCAATCAGTATCACTAAAGCAATACATGTAGTGTAAATAAAGAGTTGAAACATCCATTTTTGTTCGTCTTCAATTTGATCATTAACATTTTGAGTTATCACTAAGTATTCATCAAACAACTCAGCAAGTTTTGAAAAATCTTTCGATAAATCAATATTTTCATAAGCTAGCGTATCAATAGGCGCAATAATAGTATCGACGAGTTTGATAAATAGTGCCGATAATTGTTCTGAGTTTCTTTGTGCGTCAGCACTGATTTTGCTTTCCCTTTCCCAAGCGTTAATTGTCGCTTTTGATTTAGCCGCTAATGTTTTAGCTTCAGAAACTAATCGAGCTTTGGTTTCTTGCATATCTAAATTTTCATGACCAATATTGACTAAAAAGTTAACATGAGAGCGTATGGTTGCTAGTTCATATCTTGCCTCTTGTACATTATTTAATCTCGTGGTTAACGAGTTTAATGAAGCAAAATTATCCTGCATTTGATAAATAAAAAACGATGATAAAGCTGATGTCACTAAGAAAATAGCTAATAGTATAATAGAGCCTACTTTCGCTGTTCTTTCAATACTCATGAAATAATCCACCCCGGTAATTAAATAACATAAATGTATTCATATATCGGCAGTGGATAGATTTTATTTACTCATTAATCAGAATTATCGACACAAATGTTTTACACACACCACCCTCAGTGATAAAAGATGATGTTTTATACTATTATGGTAGTTTATTCTTGTTCATTGATTAACTCTTGTTTCTGCTCTGGCTCTTTTTCAAGATCGTCAATATTAAAGACTGCGACATTATCCATCAGTACTTGTGCTTTATCGTTTAACATCATGGTAGAAGAGGCGGCGAGATCGACCAAAGAGGCATTTTGTTGTACTACCGTATCCATTTGATTAATTGCTACTGCAATTTGTTCGACACCAAGACGTTGCTCTTCAGACGCTAAACTAATCCCTTGCATGATTTTGTTTACTTTTGAAATGGAAGAGACAATCTCTTGCATGCACTCACCGCTTTTATTCACTAAATTTGTACCATAGGTAACATCATTGATAGATGCTTTAAGAACTTGGCTAATCTCTTTTGCTGCTTCAGCACTTTTTGCGGCTAAGTTCCGTACCTCAGCTGCCACAACGGTGAACCCACGCCCTTGTTCGCCTGCTCTTGCTGCTTCTACGGCGGCATTTAAGGCCAAAATATTAGTTTGATTGGCTAATTTATTAATAACATCATTAATTTCCCCAACTTTCACTGCACCTTGTTCTATTTTCTTCATCGATAACACGGCTTCTTTCATGACATTAGCGCCATCCATAACAATGTCAGTAGATTGATTAATAATATTATTTGCTTCAATTGTGTTATCGGTATTGTTAGCAACGGCTATTTTGATCTGCTCCATACTGGCAGCGGTTTGTTGTAACGCACTGGATTGTTCTTCTGTACGAGATGAAAGCTCTTGATTACCAGAAGCAATTTTAAATGCGCCCCCTTTTATATCCATAGCCTCTTTTTTGACAGAAAAGATTGTCGAGGTTAATGCTTTTTGCATATCACTGACACGGGAAAAAAGTTTACCAAACTCATCATTTTTTACTTGTGGTACAGAAAAAACCAAGTCTGCATTACCTACTTTATTTAATATCTCAGACAATGTATTAAGATTAGAGACAAAGGTTTTATTGATCCAATGAAGCACAAAGTACAAAACAATTAATAAAATAATTAATGAGATAATTGTTGAGTAGATAGAAAACTCAACCATTGAATCTTGTTTATGAGTAAGGTAGAGACTATTTTTATTTCTAGTCTGAATATATTTTTCAAATAATTGATCAAGATGTTCAAAATCTTGATCAAATTGATTAGCTTTTATCTTTATTGTCGCTAATTTATTAGGATCTAAAACTAATTTATCTATCAGATTATAAAATAACGTCGAAATATCATCAGCATTTTTTTGTGCTGCAACAGTCATTTTCTTCTCTTTCACCCATGTTTCCATGGTGTTTTTAGCCATGATAGCTAGCTTTTTATTTTGCTGAATAATTTTGTTACGATCTGCGACACGACTATCTTTGTCTTGTAATAGATAATTGACATTAGAACGCATAATAGCCAGTTGATAACGAGCCATCAACACATCGTCATAACGTGCAGATAAGACATCAACTTGAGTAAAATTGTTTTGCATTTTATAAATAAAAAATGAAGATAAGGCAGACGATAGAATAAAAATCAATAACAGTAAAGAAGAGCCTAATTTTACGGTTCGTTTAATACTCATGATAAAAATACCTATATGCGCATATCGATAAGATTTATTTTTTATCGACACAATGATATTTTTATTTAATTATTAGAGATAACACTAGGTCATTGATTTTTATTTTAAATAAATTTTTATATCATAAACAAAATAAGTTATTTTTAATAACTGCTATAATTATTGGTATATTATAAAATAAAACAAACCAATTCTTTTAAAACATAATCCGCTATCAATTAGTGCATTCTTCTTTATGCTCAATATCAATTTTCATTTTATATGACTAATATCATCAACGATTAAAAATAAAAACCTTATTTTTTCAATAAGATACTGATGATACTATCTCATTTTGAGAACAATGATATAATAGGCGCTTTACCTCATAAACTCTGATGATTTACGGAGCTCAATATTTATGCAACCACAATTTGAAAACGCAAAAAACACCGTAAAAACATTATCAGTGTTTGATTTTGATGGTACTTTAACCTATCACGATAGCTTTATCCCTTTTCTAAAGTTTGCCTTTGGGCGTCGTAAATTTGCTCGTCGTATTATCAAAATGGTATTCCCCACATTACGTTGTTTTAGACGTAAACTGACTCGTGATGAATTAAAAGAAGTGCTGATTAAAACTTTTTTAACCGATATCAAAGAAGAATGGCTCAAAGAAAAAGCCGAAGCCTTTTGTAAAGCTTACTGGACTAAGTTAATGCGTCCTGCAGGTTTATTAGCCGTTGCTGAAGAGATTAACCGTCATGCTGAAGTGACCATTTGTTCAGCTTCTCCGGCTATGGTGTTGCAACCTTTTGCGGATCGACTCGGTATAAAGTTAATAGGAACAACACTTGAAGTGGTTGATGGTGTGCTGACAGGAAGAATCATTGGCAATAACTGTCGTTGTGGCGAAAAAATCAAACGATTAGAGCGTGTCTATGGCGATCTTACTCAATACCACTTAAGGGCGTGGGGCGATTCACGTGGTGATCATGAATTACTCTATGCTGCACAAGATCCACATTGGCGCTATTTCCACACAGGAAGTAATAAGTCAAAAAAATCACCTATTAAAATAACGCTTAAAAAAGACTCATAAGTGATTATATAAAAATAAAGCGGGAAACGTATTTTCCCGCTTTATCCATAAACTAACTATTTATCTAGCCATCTTGGCGCTTTTATTAGCGAAAGATTAAATATTGACGCCATGTTGTGCGGCTAGTGCGCCTAAACCACCCGCAAAACCTTGGCCTACTGCTTTAAATTTCCAATCTGAACCATGACGATAGAGTTCACCAAAGATCATCGCCGTCTCCGTAGAGGCATCTTCAGAAAGATCAAAACGTGCAATTTCAGTGTTATTGTCGTTATTATAAACGCGCATAAAACTGTTGCTCACCATACCAAAGTTTTGTTTGCGGTTTTCAGCATCGTAAATAGTGACAGCAAAAACCAGTTTTTTCACTTCAGCAGGAACTTTGGATAAAGTGATTTTGACTTGTTCATCATCACCTTCGCCTTCTCCAGTACGATTATCGCCTTGGTGTTCAACACTACCACATTGGCTCACTTTATTATTAAAGAAGATAAAACTTGCATCTGAAAGCACTTTTCCATCTTCACCGACCATGAATACTGACGCATCTAAATCAAATTCAGCGCCATCTGTCACGCGGGCATCCCATCCTAAACCAACCATAGCCACCGTCATGGTTGGTGCTTCTTTAGTTAGCGAAACATTACCACCTTTAACAAGGGAAACAGCCATATCAAAGCTCCTACTGTGTTGAATAAACTGACAATTAGGAATAACTGCCAGTAATTTGTGATTTCATAACATACGATTAAGAGGCGTTAATACCATATTGCGCACATACTGAGCCTAAGCCCCCTGCATATCCTTGGCCTACAGCACGGAATTTCCACTCACCGTTATGACGATATAACTCACCAAATAACATCGCCGTTTCCGTTGATGCATCTTCCGTTAAATCATAACGAGCAACTTCAATTTGGTTGTCATCATTAACTAAACGAATAAACGCACCAGATACCTGACCAAAGCTTTGACGACGCGCTTGCGCTTCATGGATAGTTACTACAAAGATAATTTTTTCGACATCACTGGGGATGGTATCTAGTTTGATTTTTAGTGCTTCATCATCACCATCACCTTCACCTGTTCGGTTATCACCAGTGTGAACAACAGAGCCGTCGGCAGATCTTAAGTTGTTATAAAAAATGAAATCGGCATCGCTACGTACTTTTCCATTAGCGGCTAACAGAAATGCAGATGCATCTAAGTCAAAATCTTGACCATCTGTAGAACGGGCATCCCAACCAAGTCCGACTAGGACGTTTTTCATCGTTGGGGCTGCTTTGCTTAAAGAAACATTACCACCTTTAGAAAGAGAAACGCTCATCTTCAACCTCTTCAATTTATGTTGCGATATTCTAATTTCCCAAGAATATCGGTTATCATTATTTACCTTATTTATTCTTTTTTTCTGGGAATACAAAACTTGCCAGAATACCCAGAGCAAGAACACCAAGCACTACGAATAGGCTGGTTGTCGCGGAAATGCTATATCCATGCTGCCAAATATGATCTGTTGCATTAAGCCCCAGCTTTACAGCAATAAAGAACAGCAATGCAATAACCGCTTTTTCAAGGTGAATCAGATACTGTTTTAATGCCTCTAACACAAAGTAGAGAGTACGTAAGCCCAAAATAGCGAACATCATTGCACTATAAACAATCAGTGGCTCACGACTAACGGCAATGATTGCAGGCACCGAATCGAAAGCAAACATCACATCAGAAAGCTCTACCACCGCCACACACAACATAAGCGGTGTCGCATATAACGCAGCTTTTGTACCTCGCCCGATAGTTATGTCTTTGTTTTCCGGTTTTGCTAACTCTGCATCAACCTCTTTTTGTGTTAATAAGAAGGCATGTCCAGTAATTTTTGGCCATATAGGGAAAAATCGTTTTACTAAGCGATAAGCAAGATGCTGTGAATAGTCTTCAATTTCTTCACTATCATTCCCACTTCTCAGCATCATTACGGCTGTCCAAGCAACAATCAGAGCAAAGACTATCTCAACGTAAGGCCCTAAACTTAATAAGCCGGTACCAATAGCAACAAAGATCGCACGGAATACAATGGCACCAATGATCCCCCAATACAGAATGCGGTGACGGAAACGATCAGGAACCGCAAACCAAGAGAAAATCGCCATCATGACAAATAGGTTATCGACAGACAGTACTTTCTCTAATGCATAACCCGTCACGAATAAGCTTGCAACTTCTGCACCATGGTGGACGTATAAAAAACCCGCGAATGCCATGGCAACGACTACCCAGAATATTGACCAAAAAACAGCATTCTTTAACGTTATCGGCTTATCTGCACGATGCATAAATAAATCGATAAAAATAGCGCCTATCGCAAGTACAACAAAAACAATGACAGTTTCTGTCGGAAAACCAATATGTGTGGATACCATAATTATTCCTAAACGGTTCCCTATATAAAATTAATTACAAATCAAACTCTGCGGGCTCAAAGCCTAATGCAACGGCAATAGCACGCACCGCCTCTTTTTCGTCATTGTCAAAATCACCATCACTTTTCGCAACAGCAATACCGACACGGATCGCTAATTGTGCAGCTTCTGGCTGATCTTTCATTGCCAGAATATACTTCATCGTTTCACCTTTACCGACTTCAGTATCAAATTCAAAACTGCTAATTAGCTTATTAAAGAATTCGATCACCTCGGAGGTATCAAAGACTTTAAGCTCTTCTGATGCTTTTAAAAAACCGAGCATCTTCTGCTTTTCTTCAGAACTCACACCATCGCTGGCAATAGCGATACGAGCACAAACTGCGACCGTACCTTGCATAAATTTTTTGTTTTTAAAACGACTGACTTGCTTAGTTAACTCCGCTCGCCCGGAATTAAAACCTTCTTTTAATTTATTGAAAAAACTCATTTTTATTCTCCTTATTTCGTGTATTCACTTAGATCCAGCAGTCCAGCGAAATCCCCATCCGTAGGCATTATCCATATCGCGATGGCCTTTAAAAAATTCATTGAGACGTTCAACTTTGATTGATCCGTTTTCATTAACAAGTCGTGCGATGGCACACATAGCTCGACCATTATTACCATCCGTTAAACGTGTTTCGATAGGTGGTTGCTCGGGAACATGAATAGTGACCACACCATCTGTTTTACTCCAGTTAGGAACCCCTTCATAAATAAAAGTAAAAATAAGCACTTGCTTGATATTTTTCCATTCACGTCCATTGATAAAAATCCACTCGCCACCCGCTACATCACCAGTGCGATCATCACCTTGTAACTCAACATAAGGCATGCGATTAAAATCACCGAATCCATTTCCTAAGGCTTGGATCACTGACTTATAACCATCTTGTAGTTCAACAAAGGCGCCAATATCTAAATCAATACCTTTGTTACCACCAAATAATCCACCTAATAACCCGGAACCACCGCTTTTACTTTCTCGATGCCAATCGAGGTTAATGCGGATTTTGCCGAAATCATCCTTTTTAGTTAAGCTAATTGCCGGTTTCTCTTTAGTTAGCGAAACCTTGCTTAAGTTCACTGAGCTCGGTGCTGGTGCTGGTGCTGGTGCTGGTGCTGGTGCTGGTTCAGGATCAGCAATATCAACACCAAAATATTCCGCCAATGGTTTTAATCCACCGTTAAATCCTTGTGCAATAAACCGAAATTTCCAGCTTCCATTGCGACGGTATAGCTCACCTAAAATTAATGCCGCTTCAGTGCGTCCATCGATATCAACATGGCCGTTCGCAACGACATTATTGTTAGCATCAACTTGAATAGACAAATGTTGTAGATGAGCAATGGTTTGTTGCCCCTCACAAGTAGCTGTAAAAGCAATTCTATCGACATCAGGACGTAAGCGAGTTAAGTCAACCGTAAACGACGTGCTATTACCTGCTGTTGCATAAATAATAGTACGATCATCATTAGTGGTTTGACCATAAAACACCATATCAGCATCACCGTTCACTTTTCCTGAGGCATAAAGCCTAAATGCAGATACATCAACAAGTGAGCCTGAGTGAATACGCACCATTAACGTTTGATCAGGTACGGATATATTTCCGCCAGGTGTTAGGGTCATTTATCGCACCACCGTCGCCAAAATATCTGGCATCATCTCGTCAATGACAAGCCCTTTACAAGGTGAGCCAAAAGCCGTGAAATCCCATTGTCCGTGATTACGTTGTAAAGCGGCAATCACGATCCCTGTATGAGCGCCTTGTTCCGTTAATTTGTAATGAGCAAGCTCTTTATTGGTTGTTTTATCGACAACTCGACAAAACGCATTTTCAACTTCATTAAAAGTCTGCCCACGGAAACTATTGACAGTGAAAACCAAATATTCAACCAATGAAGGAAGACGATTTAAATCAACAAAAATAGTTTCATCATCACCATCACCCTCTCCTGTTAAGTTATCTCCTGAGTGAATAACGGACTGACAAGTTGATTTTAGTTTACGAAACCAAATAGTATCGATTTGTTTACCATTTACATCGAGTAATACACAACTTGCATCTAAATCTATCGAATTATTACCACCAAAGAGTCCACCGAGAAATCCCTTTTTCTTAATAGGATCCCAGCCTAAACCAAACATTAGGTGACTCAGTGCAGGGGCTTGTTTACTGAGAGAGACTGTCTGATCCTTGCGTAATGAAACCATAATTAACTCCCTTCAAAGGTAGAATGAAACAACAATATCACTTGCATATAAATACAAATTATAAATCATCATATCATGATGAAGTAGTTCGGCAAGTCTATTTTTATCAACTTACTTCAATAGATTGTAAACATATTGAAATAAAAGAAATTTTTATAGACAAACACAATTAAAACTTAAGTTAAAAACAAAAAATACCGCATTAACCTAATTATTTTAAATTAAAGTAAAATAGATCACATTATGATTGACATGATTAAATAGAAACTTCATGATGAGGAAACAGGTTTTAGCTTAAACATTCACAGTATGTGACGTTATGTTCAACACGGCTTAGCTTATACCCAGATAAATGCACTTAAAAAACTAATTAGTACGGATAATAAAGAATAATGAATAGTTTGATTGGCTCTTCTGTTTATCGTCGCCAACTCACTTGTGGCACATTAAGCGTAACGCCAAATTGCTCATTAGAACATCTTGATGAACTTTTTGATATTGCGGAAAGACGCAACCCTAAGCGCGCTTTTTTGTTTGTCAGTAAAGTATTAGGGCGCCATATTCCTGTTTCACCGAAGAAAATGCGTGAAACTTATCAACAAATGGCCAAACAATTTCCTCAATCACTCGAAGGCCCTATTCTTTTTATTGGTATGGCAGAAACTGCGGTCGGTTTAGGTGCGGGGATTTTTGATGAAGTAAGAGATCGCTATCCTCAAGCGCTCTATCTTACTTCAACGCGCCATCCTATTGCTGATAGTGAATTATTCTGTAAATTTAAAGAAAATCACAGTCATGCAACTGATCACCTACTTTATTTGCCTCATAACCTAGAACAACGCCAATGGATCCAGCAAGCGAAAACCATTGTGTTAATTGATGATGAAGCAACCACAGGTAATACCTTTCTTAACTTGCTGTCTGCATTACGTGAAGAAGGTAAGTTAACACAAATTAAGCAGATTATTGCTGTCACATTAACCGATTGGAGTGGTGATGCTCTGCAAAAGCGTTCACCATTACCCATAACAACCTTCTCTTTAGTGCAGGGAAAATGGCAATGGCAAGCCAATCCCGATGCACCATTACCTGTTATGCCAAATGTCAATATTACTGCTTCAGGACAGGTTGCTATCACAGGGAAACAAAGCTGGGGACGCTTAGGCATGACAACCCCTGCTAATGATCTTGGCCTATTTATTCATGTTTCTGAGGGTGAAAAAATATTGGTTTTAGGCTCTGGTGAATTTGTCTGGGAACCCTTTTTATTAGCAGAACGCTTAGAAAAACAAGGGGCTATTGTAAAATATAGCTCGACGACTCGCTCACCTATTGCCACTAATTTTGCTATCCAATCAGCGATAACTTTTACTGACAATTACGGATTAGGCATTCCTAACTTTGTCTATAACGTGGCTCATCAGCAATTTGATCGCATTCTGCTTTGTTGTGAAACCCCTGCCGAAAGTATTGATAGTCAACTTATTAAGGCTCTCTATAAAGTTGCCCCTATTGTTGAAGTAATTAGCTATGACTAACCCTGTTATTTTAGCCGATCTTGACGATACCTTATTTCAAACTCGTCGCAAAATGGTGGATGAGTTAGCGCTTGCACCCTATAAAACTGGTGCGTTGGATAGAAGTTTAGCGCCACGTAGCTTTATGACTCAAGAGCAAGCTATGCTGGTTGATTGGATGCTAGAACATGCTGATTTAATTCCAGTCACAGCACGTGGAACGGAAGAAATGAGCCGTGTCACTATTCCTTTTCATTCATGGGCTATTACCACACACGGTGCTGTTATCTTAACCCCAGAAAAAGTCGCAGATGAACAATGGCAACACCATATCACACAAAGCTTAACACCTTATAAGCAACCTTTACTTAGGTTACAGCAATCTATTACCCAATTAATGGCTGAACGTAATATTGATGGTTGGGCGAGAATTAACTATGAATATGATGATTTACCCATTTATTTAGTGATGAAGCATAACGATAGCGCTCGATTAGATGAGCTATATGCTATCGGTGATGAGATAGAAAAAATATTCTCAACCAAAGGTTTTTATATTCATCGTAACAGTAACAATATTGCTTGGTTACCTGAGCCAATTGAAAAAGGTAAAGCCGTCACTTATTTGCTTAATAAATTAAAAGCAGAACGTGGCGTTTTTCCTGTAATTGGTTTCGGCGATAGCCTAAGTGATCATCGCTTTATGAAATTATGCAATTGGTATGCTATCCCCCGCCAAAGCCAATTCGCGAATGCGATCAACACAAAAATTTTTGGAGAATAAACATGATGGATCATCAGCCTTTTTCAGGCTCTTATCTACTGGGTGATGTTGATTTTTTACTGCAACCCGTCAAGATTGAAATGACACCTGTTGAGTTAAAAGAAGAACTTATACAGTCTGGTAAACGTCACTATTCTGATATGTTAAGCCAAGAGCCAGAACCCACAACCTGGCATCTTGAACTGTTTGAAAAAGCACTGGCTGCTGGCGCAACACGTTTAGCAACACAAGTAATTATGCTAGCAAAATCACTTATTGCGCATTTTGGTGACACCCCTATTATTCTGACAAGTCTTGTGCGTGCGGGTGTTCCACTTGGCGTGATGTTACAACAGACCTTGCGCAAAATGGGAAAAACGTCTTATCACTATGGTATTAGCATTATTCGTGATAGGGGTATTGATAACGAAGCGCTTTCATGGATTGAGCAACGCCATGGGACAGAAGGTATTGTATTTGTTGATGGGTGGACAGGAAAAGGCGCTATCACAAATGAGTTAATTCGTTCATTGGCGGGACGTGAAGGTTTTCCTGCACAACCCCATCTTGTCGTCCTTGCTGATCCTTGTGGTTGCGCTTGGTTAAGTGCCAGTGATGAAGATTGGCTAATCCCTTTTGGGATTATGGGAGCGCCCGTTTCAGGATTAATTTCACGTTCAATTTGGACAGAGCAAGGCTTCCATGGTTTTGTCGATTGCCAACATTTAAAACAATATGAATGTAGTCGCTATCTTGTTGATACTGTGGGAAAAATAGTTGACGCCTTAATAGATAACGATATTCCACTCGCCACATTTAAACATCAACCGTCAGACTTAAAAAAACTGAGCGAAAATGTCGTTAGTTTACTTGCCAACAAATATGACATTTCAAATATCAATCGTATAAAACCCGGTATTGCTGAAGCAACTCGCGCCGTTTTACGCCGTGTACCTGAGCATATTCTGGTAAAAGAAATTGCAGATCCTGATGTTGCATTACTGATTTATCTTGCTAAACAAAAAAATATTACTGTAACCGAGGCAGATAAAGCATTAGGACAATATCGTGCCGTTACTATCATTAAAAAGGTGCAATAATGATTGAACGATTATCCCCTTGGAATTTAGGGGCAACGCTGTATATGCCCGCAACACGAACCGATATCGCCGCAACAATTATTGATCAAAAAATTGATGGATTACGTTCATTAATTATTTGTTTAGAAGATGCCGTCAGTGATACTGATATTCCACAAGCATTACAAAATCTAGCAACATTATTAACCACATTATCAGACTATAAAAAGCATCATGATTGTACTGAATGGCCGTTGCTATTTATACGCCCCCGCCATACAGAAATGGCGCAATGGCTGGTTGAGCATGTAGATTTAACCGTGATTGACGGCTTAGTATTACCTAAATTTACCCAAGCTTCATTACCCCTTTGGTGGCGTATCATCAAACCCACCCATTTATGTATGATGCCAACATTGGAAACAGAAGAAGTGTTCGACGTTCTTCAAATGACCTCACTGGCAGACTTGCTACTAGCCCACCCTTGCCATAAGAGAATTATTGCCTTACGTATCGGTGGAAATGATTTAATGAATGTTATTTCTCTTAGACGTAATCGCCATTTAACACTCTATGATGGACCTATGGGATACGTGATAAAAATGTTGGTTGCTGTATTTGGTGCTCGTCAGTTTGCGCTTACCGCTCCTGTTTGTGAGCATATTGATGATCAACAAATTATGGATAGAGAATTAGCCCTCGATATTGCCAATGGTTTAGTGGGTAAAACCGCTATTCATCCCAAGCAGATAGACAAAATAGAACAGGCATTAATGGTATCTCAGTCTGACCATTCCGATGCGTTGCGCATCTTAAATTCAACACAAGCCGTATTTAAATCTCATGGTGCCATGTGTGAACCGGCAACACATCGCCGTTGGGCATTAAGTATTTTAACTAGAGCAAAACTGTATGGCATTATTCCCAATTCAAAAAATAGTGTTCAACGATTTAATACACCATAAGTTTAAATATTCGTTTTTATATTTACTATAAGCATTTTTTTATTTATTAATATTTTAAACTTAGTCTCTAGTTGAAGAATAATATCTTTAACTAGAACTTCTATTTATAAAACTTTAACATATTATTTAACAATATTTTTATTTCGGTTGTTATTTTATAAAATCTTTAATATTTGACATTATTTCAGATATACTTGTAGAAAAATAATACAGACACAATAAAAGCTGGGTCTAATTTCTTAACACACAATTGACAGATACGTGGTAACCAAACATGCAATTGAGCTCTCGCCAAATCAGAGTTTTTAAGCTGGCTATACTTTTAAGTACAGGGAAAAAAGTCCCCACGATTAAGATTATTTCTGCTCTTGAATGCTCGGAGCCAACGCTCACCCGTGTTTTAAAAGAAATAAGAGAGTCTTATAGTGCTGAAATTAAGTACAGTAAATCATCCAGATCGTATCAAATGACTGAACGAGGTCAGCTTGATAATAAAACATTACGTCGTATGCGAGAGGCATTATCTTCGAATGAAGAACTACAACATAGTGGCACAACGAGTCGTGTTTATTTAGATAAAGATAAGAAAAAATCAGTATCACTATCTTTAAAAATGTCAGCACTACGAAAAATAGATAAACTTTCGTTTTTAAGAAGTACAACCCGAAGTCAGACGGTTGAGTTTCTTGTTGATAATTATGTAGAACATTTAATTCAAGTTGCTCTCCAAGATAAAAAATAAATAGGGTAATTATATGAAATAACTTGGTATTTAATATCGAGTTATTTCATTGATATTTTTCAATAATCCTGTACGGATAATTGTCATTCCCCCTAATGGTAAAATAATGTTTATACATTATTTATTTTATTCATTTAATGTGATTGATTAAATCCGTTATGTTTCACATTTTCTAATCTGAATTGTATAACCACTTTTAAATCTTTAGCCGGTTTACCTGATTCGTATCGCCAATGCTTCATCGCCAGTGAAACAGAAGGAGCAAATATCGCTGCAATAGGATCATCTGATATCCTAATATTTTGTACGTTACCATTTTTATCCACATCAAACCTAACCTCTACATCGCCTTCAATATTAGCGGTTTTAGCTCCTGTAGGATAATAAGGAAATTGTCGTGATACTATTTTCGGTTTTTCGACAGAAACTACAGTAGCTTCTTTTTGCATATCCAAAGGTATCGTTTTTATTGCATGAGCAACAAACCCAATTAATAAAAGAATACCGCCAAATACCCCCAAAAGAATAAATTTTATTTTCATAATTGTTATCAGAGTAATTTTTAAGACATTAATAATTCTAATGATAATTTGCTAACTTAAAAAGAGTATAGCGATTTTAAAAAAATACTCTACATATTAAAATTCAAGATTACGAATAAAACGATAATCCGCAGACGACTTCTTAAGTCGATAGAGACTAGCAGGGCGTCCCTTCTCAGCACGTTTTTCTCCGGTATCAATTAATAAGTCGGCTTGTTCAATCCGTCGTCTAAAAGATTTTTTCTGGATCTCTTTACCTATCAATATCTCATGCACATGCTGCAATTCAGGCAAAGTAAACACTTCAGGTAACGCAAATCCTGGCACAATAGAATAAAGCGATTTTTGCTTTAATCGCTCTCTCGCTTGCGCAATCAGTTCATTATGATCAAATGCCAGATTTTTCTGTGCTACTTCATCAATAGGTAACCACATCACATGATCCACACTATCAATATGCGCTTTACATGCTTGGTGAGCAATTAACGCCGTGTAACATACAGTAACAGACCAACCTCTTACATC
Organism: Proteus sp. G4380; assembly: GCF_963885725.1. NCBI lineage: Bacteria > Pseudomonadati > Pseudomonadota > Gammaproteobacteria > Enterobacterales > Morganellaceae > Proteus > Proteus sp. G4380. The sequence goes on along the minus strand of NZ_CAWPAV010000203.1, from coordinate 19,874 downwards.
GCGCTGATTATTTCCCACTGAGCAGAGTTGTTCAATGTACGGCGGGATCACCCCTGTTTTCTCTTTTAATTTTCTAAGCACAGTATCTTCTAGGCAGCTGTCTTGTGTTTCATCAACAAAGCCACCAGGTAATCCCCATTTTCCTTTTTCAGGATGATTAGCTCTTTCCACCAAGAGCACTTTTAACTGCCCTTCATGGTAAGTGAATAGTACTGAATCAACAGTAATAAGCGGCGATAAAAAATCACGGCGATTGTAATTTGCTAAAAAATTTTGTTCGTTCATGGTCTGCACTTTGTAAAAAGATAATGAGTTTATTTTAATGTTAAACACATGAAAATCAAATTTTGTCATAAAGACACTAAATGACTTGACACCAATAGTGTCCATAAGACAATATATAGTTAATGTCATAAAGACACTAACTGGAGAAGACTATGTTTAACTTAAATTATTTCAAAGCAGACTCATCAACATTTATTATTAAATCGGTCAACGGGAAAGTGCGCCAACAAGGTAAAGGCTTAAGTTTTTGGTATAATTCGGCGACAACATCTATTGCAGCACTGCCGTTAAATGCACAAGAAGCCCCTTTTATCTTTAACTTCCAAACTGCTGATTTTCAGGCACTACGTATTCAAGGACAAATTTCATTCCAAGTCACATCACCTGAAAAAGCCGCTGAAGTCCTCAACTTTAATTTAAGTAAGAATGGCAAATCTTACGCCAGTGAAGATCCCCTAAAGCTCAACGATCGCGTGGTGCGTATTGCTCAAACCCTGATCCAAGCCAAGATCCAAAGTACCCCTTTACGAGAAGCACTACAACTTAGCCAATCCTTGGTTACTTTAGTGATGAAACAACTTACTGAACACCCTTCATTAGAGGCCTTAGGTATTACTATTTTAGATGTTTCTATTGCGGCCATCTCACCCTCTCCCGAAACGCTTAAAGCATTAGAAGCTGAGGCGCGGGAATCCTTACTCAAAGAGGCTGATGATGCAATTTATGCACGTCGTAAATTCTCAGTAGAGCAAGAGCGCACCATTAAAGAAGCTGAATTAGAAACAGACTTATCTATACAGCGTAAACGACAAGAAATTGAAGAAGCTCGTTTAGAAAATGAACGTACCCTATTACGTGAACAAGCCGAAATAGAAAAAGAGCGTCTTGAAGCCAAAGTCAATGCCGAAGCAAAACGTAAAGAATTAGTCGCGTTAAGTGCGGAAAATCAACGCATACAATCTGATGCTGATGCTTATGCTATTGAAGCAACTATGCGAGCTTACCGTGAGTTGCCCGTTGAAAATCTCAAAGCAATGGCTCTAGCAAAAATGGACTCACAACAATTAATGGCAATGGCATTTGAAACTTTAGCGCTTAATTCAGGAAAAATTGGTGAATTAAATATCACTCCTGATTTATTTAGCCAATTTATGAAAAAAAGAGGATAACCTATGAAAAATAATACCGATTTTCGTTTCATATTAGTGATGCGAAAAAGTCGCCTACAAGAATTAATTGAGCGTTTTAACACTTGGTCACAAGCCAAATTCTATTTAGAACATAACCATGTTGAGGTAACAGATTATCTTAATGAACATAATCTCTATCAAAAACAACTCACAGAAGCTGAGCTTATTTTAAAATCATTTGGACGTTTTCAGCTCTTGGAAAGAGGATTATTGCCTAGTTATCAATTTTCCTCTCATGATATTGTAGTGGTAATAGGTCAAGATGGCCTCGTCGCTAATACTCTGAAATATCTTAATCAACAACCCGTTATTGCCATCAATCCAGATCCTTCAAGATGGGATGGTAAGCTCTTGCCCTTTGAAATAGGGCAATTGAAAGAGATTATAATTAATACAATAAATCACAAAATGCCTTTTAATTCGGTCACTTTTGCACAAGCAAAAACCAATGATGGTCAATCACTGTTAGCGGTTAATGACTTATTTATTGGCCCTAAAAGCCACACTTCCGCACGTTATATCTTACAATGGGGAGACTCTCAAGAAGTGCAATCCTCATCAGGCATTATTGTATCAACGGGACTTGGCTCTACAGGGTGGTTTCAATCTATTCTTGCTGGAGCCATGGCCATCACCGGAAAAGCATCACACCCTCTTTTACAAGGGTTTAGCTGGAGTGATAAAAAATTACAATTTAGTGTAAGAGAGCCATTTCCTAGTAGAACAACAGGCACCGCTTTAACTTTTGGCACGATTGAGCCGGACTCTCCATTGCAATTAGGATCTTTAATGCCCGAAAATGGTGTTATTTTCTCAGACGGCATTGAAGAGGATTATTTACATTTTAATGCTGGCTGTATTGTGCAAATCAATATCGCAGATAGACAAGGGCAACTCATCGCCCCTAAGGGGCGTCAGCCTATTCAATGATGATTATTTAGCACTGTTTCTAGCCCTGAAATCATCACATCGAGCACAAAAAGGAATGCAGCTTCACCATTATCACTATCCATAATATCAATAGCTTGTGTTAATAATGGTGGGTAATTTATCTCTGTTTTTGGCACTTTTTCTCGCTCTTTTTGGCTCTCTTGATGTTCTTGGGTTTCAAGCACTGAACCAAGTGTAAAATGCGCGATGGAACTTAATGCATAAACAGCTTGCGTTAACGTAAAGCCAGCATCGCACAAAAATTGCAATTGTTGCTCTGATGTCTCAAATTGATTGGCTGATGGTCGTGTGCCTGCATGGATCTTTCCACCATCACGATACATTAATAGCGCCTGACGAAAACTTTTTGCGTTATTACGCAAAAAATCCTGCCAACTTTCATTCGCTAATGGCAAAACATGATGATGATGCTTTTGTAAAATAGTCTCAGCTAAAGCATCTAATAACGCACGTTTATTCTTTACATGCCAATAAAGTGTCGGTTGCTCTACCCCTAGTTTTTGCGCCAACTTACGTGTTGTTAACCCTTCCATACCGACTTCATTTAATAAAATCAATGCGTTATCAATAACCTGTTCTTTATCTAATTTTGCCATTTGCGTCCTCATAATAAAATATTCTTGACAATCTATCACTGATAGAGATATTTTTCACCTCTCTATCAGTGATAGATTTTTAGGATACTTATGAATAAATCAATTATTATCATACTGCTTGTCACAGTATTAGATGCCATTGGTATTGGCCTTATCATGCCAGTACTACCAACACTATTAAACGAGTTTGTGAGCGAAAACAGACTCGCCAATCATTACGGTATATTATTAGCACTCTATGCGACGATGCAGGTGATCTTCGCACCTATTTTAGGAAAATTATCAGATAAATATGGCAGAAAACCTATTTTATTATTTTCGCTATTGGGTGCGGCATTAGATTACCTATTAATGGCTTGCTCTACCTCATTATGGATGCTCTACATTGGACGCATTATTGCGGGTATAACAGGAGCCACTGGTGCAGTATGCGCATCAGCAATGACTGATGTTACTCATCCTCATGAAAGAACACGTTATTTCGGTTTTTTGGGTGGTGCATTTGGTGTGGGTTTAATTATTGGCCCCATGTTAGGGGGATTACTGGGTGAGATCAGCGCCCATACGCCATTTATCTTTGCGGCTATTTCTCATTCGTTATTATTTATATTTTCATTACTTTGTTTCCAAGAAACTCAAACCACAAAAATATCGACTGAAATATCCGCATTAAATCAGGATACAGCGCCTCACTCTGCCACTGGTTTTATTAAAAAGAGTCTCTGTTTTTGGCTTATTGCCTATTTTATTATTCAACTAATAGGGCAAATTCCGGCCACTATTTGGGTGCTATTCACACAAGTGCGTTTCGCTTGGCACACTACTGAAGTAGGTTTATCTCTTGCATTTCTTGGTGTATTACATATTTTTTTTCAAGCGGTTCTCGCAGGAAAACTGGCGCAAAAATGGGGAGAACGCAACACGGTTATCATTAGCATGTCTATTGATGCATTTGGTTGCTTATTATTAGCCTGGATAAGCCATGTTTGGGTTATGCTCCCCGCTTTAATCTGTTTAGCTGCGGGAGGAATGGGACAACCTGCTTTACAAGGATATTTATCAAAATCTGTTGATCATCATGTTCAAGGACAATTACAAGGAACGTTAGTAAGTCTAACGAATATAACTGGGATTGTCGGCCCGTTACTCTTCTCTTTTATTTATAGTTACAGCGTTGAATATTGGGATGGCTTATTGTGGTTTATTGGTGCAATGCTTTACAGTGGGTTACTTGTAGCCAGTTATTTTAAACAGAAATCACCAATATTAAAAAAATTTCCCTCATAACATACTTGTCATTAAACAGGTTGAAGATCAAGACTGGCTTCCTTGCAGACTTGATCTTCATTTATCGTGATAAACGTTCCTTGTCTCCACGTCGCGCAGTCTCGATACTCATCTTGAGCAACCCAATTTACGCTACTTGCAATCCATACCAATCAATAGCGCTATTGGATATCACTTAATTCCCTATGATGCGAAACCACACAAATATCATAAAATACAAATATAACGCTCAACTTATTGATTATTGATAATTAATCATTGGTCACTTAGTTTTTCTTCCGTGAAAATAGCTCATTTCCTTTTTTCCTTAGCCAAATTTCGACAAGTTGATAACCGGCGATCCCCAGGGCAGAGCCGATCCCCATAACCGCAATAGGATGAATACCCGGCCATAAAATCAACAGAGCACCTGCCACAACAGAAACCGCTGATCCTAGGATGATCCTGCCAATAAATAGTCGTAATGTGATAACTTCATTAGCAACTAGCATCTTCCCTAATGCAATAAAAGCGCCAACAACTACCAATGATACTAGTGTGTGATCATATTCATCCATGAATATACCTCGCATTCGCTTACAGTATTTAGCCGTAAAAAGAACCCTCACCTCCTAGTATCAATCAGATAATCTGTATGGAATATGCAAGATCCTTTTGCTCAAGGATAAATACAACGTCCTTTTGTACTATCCTTGCCCACTTCCTTGTTAATTTGTAATAGGTTATCCATTACCTATTTTTCTCCACATATTAGTCATTACAACAAATTAAATAATATTTAAATTCAATACGTTGCATCTCCACATGTAGGTTTAACGTGAAATCATTATCTATAAATTTTGTATTTTATACTAGTAACTTTGTTCGGCTATTGTCGGTTAATGGTGTTTAACCGAGGTTAACCGAATTATTTTTAGTTAAATAAACAAATAAACTTGTTTTTAATGATAAAAATCAGTTAACAACAAATTAAAATACAAAAAAACAATAATATTACTGGTGATTGTACAAACTTAGGCTAATATAGAAGGTGGTGATAGATTGATAATCAAGAGAAAATACCATGCGTGTTTTAACAATTTACTGTCCTGAATGTGGTGAAAAAGCGATGATAAAGAAAAGTAATCGCAAGCATAAAGAGTTAACAGATCTTTACTGTGCCTGCCGTGATCCGCTTTGTGGGCATACCTTTGTGCTAAATCTTACCTTTAGTCATACTCTAAGTCCCAGCGCCAAAAAACAAGATGCCCTTTTATTAGCAATGATAAAAAATCTCTCGCCACAGCAACGAGAAAAAGCCTTAACCTTGTTACAAGAGATATAACGCTTTTTTACTTACTCTATTTTGCCTTGATTTTATGATCCTGCTCCCATTCTGGCAGGTAAATAAGTTAACTGGTTCTTATATAACCATAAATGATGTAGATTTAATTTAATCCAACAGAAACATTCTTATATCGCTTATTAAAGCAACATAGCAATTCAACAACCACAGAACGCGGTTTTGATTAAAAAAGCCATAAAATGAGTCATTCCTTTAATCAGAATTTGTCGAAATCTTATGTAACAGCATTCTGTTACATAAAATTTCAATACAAGTTTCAAATGGAGTATATAGATGAAAAAGCTTATTAATCGTGTTGATGATGTTTTATCAGAACAACTGCAAGGTTTTGCTAAAGCCCACCCTGAAATCAATCTCCATCCCTCTTCTTTTTATGTCACCCGTCATGATGCCCCCGTAAAAGGTAAAGTAGCCCTTTTATCTGGAGGTGGCAGTGGACATGAGCCAATGCATGCCGGTTTTGTTGGAAAAGGCATGCTTGATGGGGCATGTCCTGGTGAGATCTTTACCTCACCAACCCCAGATAAAATGTACGATTGCGCAAAAGCAATTGATAGCGGTGAAGGTGTATTAATGATCGTTAAAAACTACACCGGTGACGTACTCAATTTTGAAACTGCGACAGAACTACTACATGATGAAGGTGTAAAAATTGCTACAGTATTAGTTGATGATGATGTTGCGGTTAAAGATAGTCTGTATACCGCCGGTCGTCGTGGTGTAGCGAATACCGTATTAATGGAAAAATTGCTAGGTGCGGCGGCTGAGCGTGGCGATACACTCGATGATTTGGTTAAGCTAGGTCATCAAATTAATAATAATGGTTTTTCTATTGGTATTGCACTACAGGCTTGCACCGTACCTGCTGCAGGAAAACCCTCTTTTACTCTCCCTGAAAATGAAATGGAATTTGGCGTTGGGATCCACGGAGAGCCAGGAATAGACCGTCGCCCATTTACTTCATTAAATGATACCGTTGATGCAATGTTTAATACTCTAATTGAAAATGGTCACTATCAGCGCACCATTCGCAGTTGGGATCGAGTCAATGGTGATTGGATTGAAGAGACACAAGAAAAACAGCCACTAAAATCAGGCGATCGTGTTATAGCCCTAGTCAATAATCTTGGCGCCACTCCCCTTTCTGAATTATATGGTGTTTATCATCGCCTTGCCCTGTGCTGTGAAAACTTTGGTCTTAACATCGAACGTTCGTTAATTGGCTCTTATTGTACCTCGCTCGATATGTCGGGGATCTCAATTACCTTATTAAAAGTAGATGACGCGCTACTTACTTTGTGGGATGCACCCGTTGCTACACCTGCGATGACAAAATAAGTTTTCCTATAACGATAACTAAGGATCAGAAAATGGTATTAACTCATCATCAAATTATTCTTTGGCTACAACAATGCGCTCAACTTTTTGAACAAAACAGTGACTATCTCACCGATCTTGACCGTGAAATTGGCGATGCTGACCACGGCTTAAATATGAATAGAGGCTTCAAAAAGGTAGCGGAGAAATTACCTGAATTTGCCGATAAAGATATTGGTTTTATCCTTAAAAATACCGGTATGACATTACTGTCTAATATTGGTGGTGCCAGCGGTCCTCTTTTTGGCACCTTCTTTATTCGTGCCGCTAAGCCCACCGCATCATTACAAAGTCTCGATGTAAATCAACTTTATGAAATGACTAAAGAAGGTGTTGATGGCATTGTCAGTCGCGGTAAAGCACAACCAAATGATAAAACTATGTGTGATGTTTGGTGGCCTGTGGTTGATAGTTTAAAGCATGCGAATGACCAAAGTTTATCTATAGAAGATGCTATTGATAATGCACTGAAAGTTGCAGAAAAAGCGGCGGAGGAAACTATTCCTATGCAAGCGAAAAAAGGCCGTGCCAGTTATCTTGGTGAGCGCAGTATAGGACATAAAGATCCCGGCAGTGCCTCTGTGGTATTGATCCTCCAAGCGCTGTCTAATGCTATCCACGCATAATCATTCACAATATAATCAAGAGAGGTCTGCCATGATTAATATCGTGATTGTTTCTCATAGTAAACATCTTGCTGAGGGTATTGAGGCGTTGGCGAATCAAATGCTTAACCCAACGCATTGCCGATTAGCCATTGCCGCAGGTGTTGATGATGAAGCGCACCCTATTGGTACTGACGCTGTTAAAATTATGACGGCGATTGAATCGCTCGCCGAAGCTGATGCCATTATTGTTATGATGGATTTAGGTAGTGCCATACTCAGTACAGAGACAGCAATTGAACTGCTTGATACAGAATTAGCGCAAAAAGTGACACTATGCTCAGCTCCGCTGGTAGAAGGAACATTAGCCGCTGTTGTCGCAGCGTCATCCGGAGCTAGCTTAGAAAAGGTTCTCGAAGAAGCCAACCATGCACTAACCCCTAAAAAGATGCAATTGGGTGAAAACATGGGTGGCTCAGAGCCAAATGATGTCACGCCTTCTATTCAAATGCACGGCAAAGAAGCTCATTGGGTGGTAAAAAATCCTCATGGTTTACACGTTAGACCTGCAGCGACACTGGTTGAGCTACTGTCAAAATTTCGTGCTGACTATCAATTAATTAAGGGAGATAGACGCATTAATCCCCTTAGTTTAAATCAACTTTCTCTTATTCAAATTCGCCAAGGTGATGAAATAACCTTAATTGCTTCAGGGGAACAAGAAAATGAGGCTATTGATGCCTTTTTAGCACTGGCTAAACAAGGTTTTGGCGAAGCATTACCGGATGAACTCACGGAGCAAAGTTTAACCGGTACTCTCGTACCCGCTTCCCCCATCAAGGGACCGGCTTTTATTTGGCATGAGCTAGAATTAGCTCCTATTGAAAATTTATCTGCACCACTCGATAGCACAATACAAATTGAGCAATTTAATCAAGCGATAAAAGATACACTCAATGATTTGAAGCACTATGCTGAAAAAGCCAATCACACATTAGGTGAACAAATAGGCGCTATTTTTAACGGCCATATCATGATGCTGGATGATGAAGAATTACTCACCAATGTTATCGATCGTATTAAAACAGATAACGTTAGCGCTCAGCAGAGTTGGACGAATGAAATGAAAGAACGTATCCAACTCTACCGTACTCTCAGTGATCCTTATTTGAGAGCACGGGAGTTAGATCTTCGTGATCTGCGCAATCAAGTTCTTTACCATTTACAACAGAAAACGCCTCCTAAATTTACCCCATCACAACCCTCTATTTTAGTGGCTAAAGAGTTATTCCCCTCGACATTAATTCAGTTTGATGCGACTCAATTATTAGCCATTACCTTAGCTGAAGGGGATAGTTGTTCTCACAGTGCCATTATCGCCACGCAGATGGGGCTACCTATGTTAGTTCATTTAGGTGATGGATTATTAAAAATAAAAGAAGCACAAGAATTAACCCTTGATCTCAAGAGTAGTGAATTAATTATTGGATCAATAAATTAATGTGCTAATGCAATAAGCGCCAAATGGCGCTTATTGATAACTATCAAACCTTAGGTTTATAACTCTCTTTATCCAGTTCATGCTTTTTCATGCGTAAATAGAGTTTTTTACGTGGGATACCTAAATAATCAGCCACATCGCTCACACGACCAGCAAATAAATAGAGTGCATCTTCAATTAAGCGACGCTCATAATCATCAACTAAGTTATCTAAAGGCCCTTCAGGGGGGATAATGGCACGATGTTGCTCACTATCAACCATTTTCACAATACCAACAGCATAGAGTTCAGCGACATTCCGTAGCTCACGAATGTTTCCAGGCCAATCATAACGTTTTAATATATCGAGATAATTACGATCAATTTTTGGTACGGCGATCCCAAGCCGCTGAGCACTTTGCCGTAAAAAGGCTCTAAATAGAGGAATAATATCCGGGCGTCTTGCGCTTAATGGCGGCAAAGAAAAAGTTATTTGCGAAAAGTAGTAATAGAACTCAGGTATCAATCGCCCTTCAGTGACTAATTGCTGGGTATTATTTTCTAAAATCGCGATCGTTCTAAATTGGCGCTTACCCTGCCTTTCCATATCTAATAGGTAAGCACTTAACCAACGTTGTGCACCAGAAGGTAAATCATAAGGGGAGCGTAAAATAAGTGTGCCGACTTCCTCTTGCTCTATTTGAGCAATCAGTGGCTTAATATCTACTAAATTTTGACAATCTACCGTAGTCACCGCTTTATCGCTGTGAGGACTTAATTCATGTAATAACTGAGCGAGTAGATGTCGCCCTGTCCCCATCTCACCTTCAATCATTAAGTCTTTATCAATATCAGCAATTTGCTGTACTTGCTGTCTAATGGCGGTAATTTGTGCACTATCGCCAACTAAACGCTCTTGAGTGGTGGTGATCATCGTTTTTCTAAGTGAAAGAAGTGATTTTCGCTCTTTATGCGCTTTAGCAACTAACTCTAAAAATAGCGGTGGATTAATGGGCTTTTCAATAAAATCATAAGCGCCTTTTTTAACGGCCTCTACAGCAAGGGGTATATCACCGTGGCCGGTGATCATAATCACCGGAATACGAGGATCAATTTGTTGAATACGCGCTAAGACTTCCATGCCATTCATCGCAGGCATGTAAATATCTAACACTACCGCACCTTCATATTCTGGTGTCAGCAGACTCAATGCTTTTTCTGGCGAATCAGTCACTCTGGCAACCATTCCGGCAAGATTAAGCAAATGACGATAAGATTCGAGAATATCCTCATCATCATCAATTAATAGTACATCAATATCAGACAGCAGTGACTGTGTCATGAGTAAACTCCAAAACAACCATCGCACCGCAATTTAATGCCGATGCTAAGTAAATTTCATAACCAAACCGTTGCATAATAGAACGGCAAATCGATAGCCCTAACCCTAGCCCAACATCTTTGGTGGTGGTAAAAGGGGTGAATAATTTTGGTAAAACATCAGCATTAAATCCTTTGCCACTATCGGTAATGCCCACTCGTTGATATTTCGCTTCATCCGATAATAGGTCGACGCTGATCTGACTTTCGCCCATTCCTGCGACCGCATCCATTGCATTAACAAACAGGTTAACTAAGACCTGCTCTATTTGTGTTGGATCGGCACAAATATTCAGTTCACTGGGGATATTATTGATAATGGTGCACTGCTCTCGTTTAGAGCGCGATTCCACTAATACCATGGCACTTTCCACCAGCCCCTGTAACGGCGCTGAAACATAACTGACTTCAGATGAGGATTTTTTAGAAAAATTACGTAATGCCGTAATGATCCTATTCATACGAGCACATAATTTTTCAATACGCTCAATGGGATCAGGAAGTTGGTCATATTTCTCCATCTGTAGTGTTAATTTAACGCTATATAAGTAGGTATTAATGGCTGAAAGCGGTTGATTTAATTCATGTGCAAGACTGGTCATTGCTTGTCCTACTACAGCCATTTTGGCCGCTTGCACTAACTCTTCTTGTGTCTGAATTAAGTGTTTTTGTGCTTGTTCACGACGCACAATTTCTTCATTTAATTGTTGGTTCTTTTCTTGTAAATCTTGGGTTTTTAATGCCACAAGATGTTTTAATTCTAATCGACTTAATTCTTGGCGAGTAATATCCGTGATCGTCACAATATATTTATGCTCGTCTTTATGAGGATATTCGCGAATATTAAATTGCAGAAAATGAGGCTTTCCTTGTTTTACCATGCTCACAATAGACTCACTTTGCCCAAACAAATAAAGCGGACTTGTGGGACTAAACTGCGCTCTTAATATCGTATTGGCTTCACCACTAAATAATAACCATAATGGTTTATTGCTCTGTTCATGACCAATACCTAATAAAGTAGCAGCACTGGGATTGACGGTTTCCATACGTCCATCATGATGACAAGTAATTAAACTGGCATCGGTATTATTAATCAGATTCAGGGCATTCGTGGCTTCAACTTCTTTCATTTGACGCCAAAAGCGCCGCAAACGGCGACTTAATAATCCAATTTCATCTTGCCCTTCAATTAATACAGGCTCTGTTAAATGACCTTTAGCAACATGGGCGAGATCATCACTCAACTTATTTAATCTAGCAATCAGTCGCCTATCTATTAAGATTTTCATGACAATAATGCTGAGCAATAGTGAAGCAACGACAATTAAGATAATGACAATTTTTCCCGTTGCCATCAGTTGTCGCGTATTATCATTGAGCTTATTCAATGCTTCACTGGTGGCAAGCACATTACTTCTTACTGCATTATCAAACTGAGATAATTTTTCATTTAATTTAGGGGTAAGTGCTTTAAGTTTTTTTTCGGTTTCGACATCATCAATCAATGTTTGATAGATATCACCGTCAAAACGAGTGATCGCAATAATTTCTTGCAATACTTGGCGATGAGCAATGGTAGAAGGATAGCTTTTTAATTTTTGATTTAAAGCGATAATTTCATCAATTTTGACACTTATATAGTGAAATGCGACATCAATATCACGGCTATAGCGTTGATGTGCAATTTCTTCCACTAAGCTAATTAATTCATTTTCTGTAGTGAATAACTCTTGAAGTAACGTTGATTCTAAAAGCAGTTGTAAGCTATTTTCCTGTACATTTTTTTCATTAAGCATTTGGCTGACATGCCACTCAATTTCATTAAGTAGAGGCTTAATATCTTCACCTACCGCATCATGCATCCAAGCCAATTGACCTAAAAGCTGTGCTAACCTATTTTCGAGTTCACGACGTTTATCTAATAAAATATCTTGCTGCTCAATTAAGTTTGATAAGTCATCCACTAATTGATTATAAAAAGTGCGTTGTGATTGTTGCTCAATCGGAAACTCGCGCAGATTATCTAATAGTTGATAAATTTGCTGTTTTTGTTGTTCTGAAACTGATTTACGTTGTGTTTGCTCACGCTCTTTTAATAGCATCTGTAAATTAGTGCTGTAACGCTCCATATTATAGCTGGTGGTTAACATAGGTAAGGAGTCACCAACAGACGCATTGATTTGAGTGGCTAATTTTCCCCACATAAAAAATATCACCCCACCAATCAATAAAGTGAGTAACGAACTAAAGATAAACGCCAAATAAAGGCGTCTACCGAGTTTGCCCGATTGCTTAGGCATTAATATCTGCATCCATCATACCTTTCAAAAAAACAGTATTTTCAACTGTATATCTGAACCACAAGGCGGTTAGGGAGATTTAGTTTCTTTCAATAAAACTAATGCTTGTTCAAGTTTTTCCGCTTCTAATGTACGCCATTGGTACAATACGGCTAACGCTTGATCTGAATATTCCCGCTGATCGGCTTCTTTCATAAATAAGGCTTGTAATGTCGGTGAATTAGCTTCTTTTTCGCTAATTAGTACTGAACTGGCTATTTTTCGGGCTTGATTGGTTGCTGCGATCCGTTCTGGTGATCGATTTTGTTGTTTTTCTGCCTCGTGGATCTCATTCCAAACTTGGCGCATTAATGGAAAATTATGGGTGATCATTTGATCAAAAAGAACATTGACCACTTCGCTACGGCGATAAGCTTCATTACTGTTTAAAATAAACTCAGTATTATTAGCAAGCTCATCATTATTACGTAAAATTTCTTTGCTGAGGGGGATCTTCGCCATATCACTTTTATAGATAATCTCTTGTCCTTCATCCGATAAAAGAAAGGCGATAAATTTGGCCGCAGTATCTCTTTTACTGCTTTCAGCCACAATAGCGACATAAGCAGGTAAAATAATTGATTTATCAAAATAACTAAAATCAACAAAATCAAAGCGTTTTTGGTGGTTAAAAGCGTAATTATCAATAATAGGCCCCGCCCCCACAATACCTCTGGCAATAGCGTCACTCACTCGTGAACTACGTGCCGATATCGAAGAAAGGTTACCACTGGTTTCTAGTAAAATTTGCCATCCGCGCTCCCAACCATATTCTTGCAGCACATTTTCAACCATCAGTTGCATCGTGCCAGAGTTGGCTGGTGTCGTCATAGTTAAGTGCCCTTGGTAAATCGGATCACTTAAATCAATCCAACTTTTAGGTGCCGGAATACCTAACTTTTGCAAGTATTGTCTGTTACTCATGATCCCAATACCTGAATAACCCACCGTGGTTATTTTGTCATTTAAGATATCACTATGACGAGTTAGCCATTTTGGTGTTTCATAGTTAATCGGTAAGCGCGCGAGTAGTCCTTCTCTATCTAAATGATGAAAAAAATTAGCCGAAGAGGACATCACTATATCAACAGGTTGCGTAGGATACTGCTTCATCATCCGTGTAGCGATCGCAACACGCCGATAAACCACTTGTACCTTAGTTTCAGGATAACGAGCACTAAAAGCTTCGGTAAGTGGTCGCATGGGTGTATCTGAAAGTGTCGTCAGTATAACCAATGGCTGCTCATCACTTTTTGCTGGAGTGATAAACAGCCAACTAAATAATAGTATGAGGCTAAAGATTATTTTTATTCTCATGACATACCCCTGATTTTGTGTTGAATAAACCTAAAAATGTGTTGAGCATCAACTTTCTGATATTTAGCAATATTTATTATTTTCAGTGAATGAGTCCTTAATGACCCATTTTCGATGATGATACGACGATATATTCACTCATTTTTAGTCCAACACCTAATAGCAATGTTACAAATTTGACTCACCGATTCAGCAGAATGTGTCAGCTCTGACTCAAATTAGCGCTTTTGCCCTCTGATGGCCTAAATGAATAGCATCTGCCCTGAAAAACAAAATCAGCTTCAGGCATGAATAATATTCGGAGTCATCTCTATGTTAAGTTTCTTTAAAACCAGAAAGGATCTGCCGCTAATCGAAGCGTCCAATGAAAAGATCCGCTCAATATATAAAAAATATCAGTGGCAGGTTTTTCTTGGGCTAGTACTAGGTTATGCCATGTTCTATGTGGTACGTATGGCACTTGGTGTCGTTAAAAAGCCGATGCTAGATGCCGGTATTGTGACCACTGCAGAACTGGGTTTAATGGGGTCGGCGTTCTTCTTTACCTATGCCTTTGGTAAGTTTTCCAATGGCTTCTTGTCGGATTATGCCAATATTGGCCGCTTTATGTCCATCTCGCTGATTGCGTCCTCTTTTGTTTGTATCTTTATGGGAATGTCGACTGCGAGCCTATTCTTCATCTTATTGTGGGGAATTAATGGTTGGTTCCAATCGGTAGGATCTGCCCCTTCTTGTGTGTCTATTTTCCAATGGTTTTCTCCGAAACAGCGCGGTACAGTCTATTCTATCTGGGGTGGCTCACGTAATATCGGTGAAGCAATCACTTGGATATTAACTGCGACCATAGTGAGTTTCTTTGGCTGGCGTGCCGGTTTTATCGGTGCAGGTATCGCGGGTATTGCAGCAGGTATCATCTTACTGATGATCTTAAAAGATCGTCCTCGTACTTATGGTCTACCTGATCCTGCCAGTGCGTATGGTGAAGAGTCAGAAGCCGTTAAATCAAGTGATCCAAAAGAAACTCGCCGTGCTCAATTATTTGTCCTAAAACAACCTACCGTATGGATCATCGCTGCAGCTTGCGCTGCCATGTATATTTCACGCTACGCAATCAGTTCATGGGCGGTGCTTTATCTACAAGGCTCAAAAGGCTATTCACTGATTGATGCTGGCTTTGCTATGTCAACTTACCCTATTGCCGGCTTCTTTGGCGCCATCTTAGCCGGTATGGCCTCTGACAAACTATTTAATGCTAATCGTCATATCCCAACACTTATTTATGGTATCGCCAATATTGCCGGTTTCGCCCTCATGTTCTGGGGACCACAAAGCCGTGTTATGGATGCCATTGCATTAAGTATGATTGGTTTTGCTATGGGCGGACTGGTGGTGTTCTTGGCGGGCTTAACGGCTTGCGATCTGATGCCAAAAAACGCAGTAGGTGCAGTAAAAGGCTTTATCGGACTTTTTGCTTATATTGCCGCATCTGCTCAAGAGCTTGTTTCTGCCTCGCTGATCAAAGTCACGCAAGTCGGTGATATCACTCACTATGATTTCACAACGGTACAGTATTTCTGGATTGGTTCTGCCATCGTGTCCATGATCTTAGCTACGCTGGTCTGGAATGCGAAAAAAGTCACCATGGATTAATAAATTAAGTTGTTATCAAGGGATACTTTTCAGTATCCCTCTTTAAAAAAGAGAATGTCACTATGCGTAAGACAAAAATTGTTGCGACTCTTGGCCCTGCTAGTTGCTCAGAACAGATGATTGAAAAACTGATTTTAGCTGGCGCTAATGTATTTCGTTTAAATTTTTCACATGGTACTCGCGAACAGCATCAGTCCACAGCCGCAACTATCCGTCAGGTCGCAAAAAAACATCGTGTATTTATCGGCATTTTAGCTGATCTGCAAGGCCCTAAGATCCGTATAGCGAGTTTTAAAAATAATGCTATTCAATTAACACAAGGGGATAGTTTTATCCTCAATGCAGATTTAGACAGCACACAAGGCGATGAACAACAAGTGGGGTTAGATTACCCACAACTTGTACAAGAAGTCACACCAGGGAATATTCTGTTACTTGACGACGGTAATATCCAATTAAAAGTCCGTGCAGTAAATAATAATAATATTGAGACAGTGGTCACTGTCGGTGGAAAATTATCTAACCGTAAGGGAATTAATTTACTCGGCGGCGGTTTATCCGCACCAGCCTTAACGGACAAAGATAAGCAAGACATACACACAGCAGCCGCTATTCAAGCAGATTATATAGCCGTTTCTTTCCCTCGTAACGGTGCTGATATTGAATATGCCCGTCGTTTAATTGTTGCTGCTGGCAGTCAGGCAAAAATTGTTGCCAAAGTAGAGCGTGCAGAAGTCGTTTCATGTCAAGCCAATATGGATGACATTATTAAAGCATCGGATGTCATTATGGTAGCGCGAGGGGACTTAGCGGTTGAAATTGGCGATGCCAGTCTCCCTGGTGCACAAAAACAGTTAATTGCTCGTTGTCGTGCTCTAGGTTGCCCGGTTATTACAGCCACCCAAATGATGGAGTCCATGATTGAAAATCCCATGCCTACCCGCGCGGAGGTGATGGATATCGCTAATGCAGTAGGTGATGGCACAGATGCGGTGATGCTTTCTGCAGAAACAGCCGCAGGTAAATATCCTGAAGAAGCCGTTCGTGCAATGGCTCGTGTTGCAGAAGGTGCAGAGCGCTCTTTTGCCGCCAATGCCGAAAACCCATGGCAATCCCCTTCTTACTATTCACAAACAGGCCGTTGGATTGCTTTAGCGGCGACCACAGCAGCTTTTCATAATGATAAACATCTGAGCGTTGCTGCTTTAACTGACAATGGTCAATCAGTCACGCTTCTATCGCGCTTTATGCCAAATAACAATATCTATGCATTAACAGATAACCCCGCACTTGCTGGTCAGTTGACTGTATTACGTGGTGTAACGCCTGTCACTTATCAACGTCAAAATAATAATGATGGTGATGAAAACATCATGCAAAAACTGCAAACAGAAGGATTATTAACAGATATTCACTCACTCTTAATCACCCGTTTATCGACCTTTGAAAAAACCGGTGAAAGTGACTGTTGTCATCTGGTTCCGGTAAAACAAGTTACAACAGCTTTAACTTAATTGTCTGTTATCAAATAGCTTATGAGAGAGGCAACCTGAAGAGGCCAATAACAAGAAAAACAGTATAGCCAATTATTTTAGCCACATGGAACGTGGCTATTTTTCTTTTTAATGCACCTAACCATCATTATCTATTAAAAAATAGTGCTCCTAGCTGTTGTTTTTTTCGACAGCATCCCAATATTAATTCCTATATTCACTGTATTAATAGGAGAATATGATGGCAAGTGGATGGGCAAATGATAGTGCTGTTCAAGAACAAATTGATGCCACTATTGATGATGCCATTGCAAGAGCGCGTAACCAAATGACTCAGGGAGAAAGTGCTGAGTTTTGTGATGAGTGTGGTGAAGCAATTCCATTAGCTCGGCAAAAAGCGATTCGAGGGGTTCGCTATTGTATTAACTGCCAAGAAACGATAGATAAAAAATATAATACCTTTAGTGGCTATAATCGCCGTGGTAGTAAAGATAGCCAACTCAGATAATGAGCACACTTCTTATACAAAAAACTGTACCTTATGTAAGCTTACTCAATCAAGGTACAGTTTATTTTATTCAATCAACTCACGAGTTAAATCTTGCTAACTTTCTTAGCACTTAAACTATGGCTCATTTCAGTGATTATCTTTAAGAAATTATCAATATGGGAACGTTCCGTATTCGGGTTCATAAAGACAGCTTTTTCCCCCGGAATATAAACATAGCGATTATTTTTTGCATACTTAGAGCAAGCAATAGAATCAACCCAGTTGGTAAATAATCCCTTTTTACCCCGTTGTAAGAATAATTTTCTATGCCATTGTGCATTATGAACCATAAAGTCATAGGCTTCTTTATCTGTCGCACAGGTTGATTCTAGATCAAAGGCAACATTAGGATCAGAGACTAAGTTTGGATCATATAATTTAAACCCAACACTTGGGCCTTGGTTTTGAGGCACTATGACTTTGGCATTCCCCATAGCAAGTAATTGATGGCGCATATAGTTCGCGTTTTGTAGGCAATGGGCAATGATGGTTTGATAGCCTTCAATCCCCATATAATGCATTGCAGAATAAGCCCCAAAAATACCAACCCCACTACGTGTACATTCAATAGTTGATTGTAAATGGGTTTGACCTTCTAATTCATGTTCAAAGTAAGTGAAGTTTTCCGGATCATTTTCAAGGGCAACAAAGTCATTACCATTTTTCACTAACACTAAACTTGAGGTATAAGGTACATATCCCCACTTATGGAAATCGATAGTAATTGAATCAGCATATTTTAGATGTTTAAATTTCGCCACATTTTGGCGTAAACCTTCTAAAGTAATATCGTTGATAGCCAGAGGGTTGCTATTAAAATCATAATCTAAGAAGAAAATAATTGGCCAACCTACTGCTGCATCGACGTGAATATGTGGTTTAACCGCGATTTCAAATTCTTCACACAGACGATCTCTTAATTCGCAAACGCCTTTAACATCATCAACACCAAAGGTGTCCGTCGTCCCTGTCGTCAGCATAATAGTTGGTACTTTACACTTAACAGTAAAACAAGCTCTTAATTCACGCTCTAAGTGTTCTAAATTAATCGTATTATCTTCGGACACCTTAATGCGGATAGTCTTGTTATTAACATCAACCCCTAATAGCGCCAAGTTGGTCATATTAGAATAATGACCCCCTTGAGAGTTAATAATACGATAATCCTGATCGGCTGCCATGCCTAAATGTTTAGAATTAGGCATTGATTTACGTAAACCAAATAGATAACCATATAAGTTACACATGATGCCACCCTGGGTGAAAACCCCAGAGGCAACTTCGGGATCGTACCCTACTAATTTAGCTACTTTTTTAATGGTGACTTTTTCTAAAACATCAGCAACACCAGAGTATTCACAATAAACCATATTAGGATTGCCCATTAATCCTAATATTGAGCCATAAACACCCGGATCGCTTGGCATCGCAATGACATTCTCAACCGCTAATGGATTTTCCCAGTTTTTGCATAACGTCGACACTAACATGAGTAACTCGTTAGGATCATTCTCTGGGTAATTAATATGTTGCTGGATCTGCCCATCAGCCATTAAACGGTCAAATAACGCCTGCCCATTCTCATAACGCTGTAATTGATCCTTATCATTCGTCATGGTCTTTCTAAACTGTGTAATAGACTGAATGGTTTTATCCTGAAATATCGGCCAATACTGCGGATCACGGCTGAAAAAGTGAGCAATAACATCACGGTACTTCTTCTCAAATTCAGCATTTAGAATGTTAGCAGAAGATAAACCCAACAAATCTTGACTTTTCACTATATTCTCCAAATAAAAACCGACAATAGCTTAAATAAACTGAATAGCAATACTATACATTTTCTTATTAAAATAGTTAGTGATCTATATATAACAGTTGTTATTTAAATAGTTAACTAATAATTTATTTTATTTAAAATATATCAATAAGATAGGGATAAATGGCAAGCTATATTGACAGTCATTGCACTCCTACCCTTGCTTTTATGTGACTGACATCACAATAAAAATAGTCTCACTATTAG
>NZ_CAWPAV010000202.1:0-9093 GCF_963885725.1 Proteus sp. G4380 | reverse complement strand
AAATAATTTCTTTTTTGATAAAGATATGCTTGTTTTTTTTATTGATGATAAAGAGTGATCTTTATTATTAATATTCGTATTTATATCTTCTTCTATTTCTTTTTTTATGTGAGGAATATCACTAATTTTATGTTCATTGATTAATTTTATATCTTGAATATTATTGTCAGATAGTTTTTCAATACTAATCTTGTGATTAATGATATACCCTTTTCGAGGAACGGTGATGACAATCTCATCATCGATATCTAGCTCATTAAATGCTTTTCTTAATAAAAGAATATTTTGATAGAAAGCGCTATTAGTTATAAATTTTTCTTTATCTCCCCAGCCAATTCTAAATAATTCTCGTTGCGTAACTAATTCATTAACGGTAATAAGATGTATTAGCATTTTAGATGAAGGTGCTAAAATTTTCTTTTCTTTATTGAGTTTTTTTGAAAATAATAAATTTTTATCGCTATAAAATATAATGTCATCATTAATTAGATACATAGTGCCGCCAATACGTCATTTGGATATTTATTCTTCTTAATGCTAGAAAAGGAGTATTTTTTATATATAAAGCTAAAAAATTATTTTTTCAAGTTAAAAAACTAAAAAATTTGTTTATCGCATTTTAATACATTTAAATAACAATTAGAAACTTACTGGTAACAAATAAAGCAAGATATCTATTTATTTATTCGTATAGATTAACTATGTGACTTTTATTATTTAATATTATAAGTCTCTATAATCTTTAGGAATTACCATTATTTAAATTTATTTATAATGGGGGGGTTACTCTGGGAATTAGTGGAAAGCTTTTATAAATAAATTGGTATTGGAATTAAATTTATTTAAAAATGAGTAAAATCACTTCTAAAATTAAAGTTAAATAAATCAATTAAGTCGATTTTGGTTTTTATCTAACATATTGATATTCATGTTGTTTTTTGTGAGTTTTGTGAGTTTTGTAGTTTTTTTGCTAACACGCATTGTAATAACTCATGTAGCATTTATTGCATCAACAACATTGCGAAACAAAGTTAAAAGTTAGTTTTAATAAAATACAATCATAAAGCAGTAACTGGCATGCTCGTATTTTAGCATGATATATCCCATTTTTATAAAGCTAATAGAAAATAGATTATGGAAAGAGAAAAATACGAAATTGATAAAACTTACGATACTAAAGCTATTCATCAATACTTAGGGAAAGAGATCCGTTCAAAAAGAAAAGCGATAGGGCTAACAGGTGAAGATTTAGCTAAAAAGTTAAATGTCAGTAAACAGCAGGTATCTAGATATGAAACAGCAGAGTCAAAAATAAGCTTTGAAAAGCTATTGTTAATATCTGATGTTCTAGATCTTAATATTCAATATCTATTAAAAGTTATCATTAGTGATAAATTTAAAATTATTTCTGATGATTAGCTTTTAATTAAATTCTATGGACAAGATTCCAATATGGATATTTATATTTTTAATAGGGATGCGTGAATAAGGATATTCTTTTATGAGATAGCCTATCTCAATGTCGGTAAATACTAAAATAGTCAAATATAAAGGAAATGATGTATGAAATTTAATAAAATAGCATTAACAGTTCTATTAGCTACTTCAGCTATTTCTTTAAATGCTATGGCTGATAATGCTAATACAGGTGTTATCACATTTACGGGTTCTGTTGTAAATACGCCTTGTAATATTGCTCAATCTTCACTGAAACAAACAGTTGAGTTTGGCCAACTTTCTCGTAAAGCCTTAGAAAGTGGTAAAATGGTTGAGGCTGATTTTGATATTGAATTTACAGGTTGTGATTTTACTAATTTTGGTATAGATGCCACTAGTGGTAAGCCTGTTCCGGTTAAATCAATGGAACTTGTCTTTACTGGACAAAATTATGCTGATACAGCAAATACATTATTGGCTACTTCTGCTGGTAATACAAATAACTTGGGAATTTTAATTGATGGTTTTGAGTTTGGAAAAGCAAAAGATGTTTTACCAAGTATTACAAATCTAAAGGGTGATAATGTATTAACCTTTAAAGCTCTTGCTAAAGCTGTTGATGCAAGTAAAGATGTTTCTGAAGGTAAATTTAGTGCAATTTCTAATTTCCGTATAACTTATCAGTAATATGAATTAAATTGACTGTTAGTAAATATAAATGCTGGCAGTCAATTTTATCTCTTGAATAAGAATTTTTTAATTTATTATTTTTCATATTAATTTCGTTGGTTTTATTTTATATATCAATGGGTTTTTATTAACTTAGAAATAAACCAGCTAAAGCTGAAGATTCTATTTATATAATGGAGAAGAAAGTGGCTATTTATCGACGTATAGGATTGCAAGTAATTAGCAGTCTTTTGTCACTTATTTCTAGTACAGCATTGGCTTTCGATCCTAAAGTTATTGAGCATGAAGGAAGTACTTATCTAGTGGGTAGTGTTATCTCAACTCCTTGTTCTATTGTAATGTCAAATCGTTATCAAACGGTTGATTTTTCTTCTTTAACTTTAGCTATGTTATCAAGCAAAGAAAAACGCGAACAGCAGACTTTACCATTTGAAATAGAACTTCGTGACTGTGGCAGCATTTACACGTCAATTGACAGCAAAACATGGATGATACGTTTTGATGGACAGAGCGTAAGTAATATCAATGCATTTATCTTGCAAGGCACATCTAAAGGTTTAGGGGTTTCTGTTCTAGATAATAATAAAAATGCATTAATACCAGGAGAAACATATCCTTTATTCGATAGCGTATTACGACAAGATAAATCGGGACAAATCCTCTATCTGCGTTACTTCCTTAGGCTAGAACTCACCGGAGAACCTTTACGAGCTGGAGATTACCAAGGACTGGTTCGTTTTTTTATCCATTATCAATAAAGGTAGATGCATTTTCTTAGGCTCTAATGAATAAAGTATTTTATTACCTCTAGGATGGGGATGGTGAATAGTATGATATTTGAACTCAATCAGTTAAGGCAAGTCGTATTATTGACAATGAGTATTAGTGTGTTTTCTGCTTATGCTACAGAATTCAATATCGATGTGTTAGATGCAGAAGATATACAAAATATCGATATGAGCCAATTTTCCATTGCTGGCTATGTTCCCCCTGGTGATTATGTATTAACAGTTTTTGTTAATGGACAACGTTTAGGTGCACCTCGCGATATCACGGTTCTAGAGCAAAAAACGCAAACACAAGCTATCTGTATACCTGCTGACTTACTTGATTCTATTGGTTTAAAAGAGTCTGTAAAACCAAAAGTGACTGTATACCCTAATAGTCAATGCCTTGATCTTTCTGTTTTGAAAGGAATGCAAACAGTTATTGATCTCCCAACACTATCACTCAAAATAACGATCCCCCAATTATGGATGGAATATAGAGATCCTTATTGGACTCCTCCTGCATTATGGGAAGAAGGAATTAATGGTGCTTTCCTTGATTACAGCGCTAATGTTTCAATCACCGAAGAAAAAGAGGGGGATAAACGTACTTATTTGTCCACTAATGGTACTGCGGGTATTAATTTAGGTGTTTGGCGCTTTCGTGGTGATTATAGTGCCATCTATCAAAAAAAGCGGGGTGGCAGACAATCACAAGAAATACACGATTTTGATTTTAGCCGTCTTTATGGTTTTACCTCCTTGAAAAAATTTGCTTCAATTTTAACTATTGGAGAAAATTATTTTTACTCAGATGTTTTTGAATCATGGCAATACAGCGGTATTTCATTAGAAAGTGATGATCGCATGCTACCTCCCAAATTAGTGGGGTATGCACCAGAGATCACAGGTGTAGCAGATACCAATGCAACAGTGATTGTTCGTAGCCAAAATCGAGTGCTCCTTGAAACAACAGTACCCCCTGGACCATTTCGTATTCAAACTTTAGATAGTGGTGTTCGAGGGATACTCGATATCACAATCCGTGAAGAAAATGGAGAAGAGAAAAAATTTAGTATCAGTACTGCCTCATTACCTTATTTAACTCGCCCTGGCCGTCTGATCTATAAATTAGTGATGGGTAAAACTCGTTATGATGGACATCATTTAACAGGTAAACCCGTATTCAGTGGTGAATTCTCCTATGGTCTATCTAATGCTTGGTCGTTATATGGGGGAACACAATTTAACAGCGATTATCAGGCAACGGCGATTGGTATAGGACGGGATCTATTTTCTTTTGGGGCATTATCACTTGATATTACTCAGTCTTTTGCACGTTTTACTGATAAAAAAATAAAAGGGCGTTCTTATCGTCTTAATTATGCAAAATCTTTTGATGCACTACGCACGGATATTACTTTTGCTGGGTATCGATTTGCTGCTAGAGATTATCGCACATTAACTCAGTTTATGGATCAACGTCGTACTGGTTATGATATTCGCTCTCCAAAAGAGAACTATCAAATTTATATAAACAAGTATTTTGATAATTTTAATATATCACTAAATTATCAATATAGTACCTATTGGCAAGATAAACCTCAAACACAATATGGTTTATACGCAAGTACTAATATCAGTATTCCAATGTTATCTCAGCAAAATGCGAATATATCTTTATCAGCAACCAGAACTGAACGAGATAGTGGTTATCAAGATGATGCTATTAATCTGTATTTAACAATACCATTATATAAAGGCCATAGCATTTCATTTTCTGAATCATATTCTCGTATTGGTAAAAGTAATCAATATAGCCATAGAGCAAGTTATAGTGGTTATAGTGATCGCGATAATTATAGTCTGAATGTGGGCTATAGTCATGGAGAAGAAATTGATAGCCAATCAAGTATCAGTGGTTATTATTCTCGCGACTTTTCTCAAGCTAACTTATCTGCTAACGCAAGTTATGTACCACAACAATATCGTAGTGTTGGTGCATCAATTAACAGTGGTATTACAGCTACAACTCAAGGTATTGCGTTGCATCGTTCAGCTAATGGTGATACTCGTTTAATGATTGAAACACCAGGGGTTGGTGATGTACCTCTAGATAGTGGCGTTATCAAAACTAATTACTTTGGACTTGCAGTTATTCCTAATGTTAATAGTTATCGTAAATCTACGGTTTCTATTAATACCAGTCAGCTACCTGAAAATATAGAAACGCTAGAATCAACAACTGATATTACCTTGACTAAAGGGGCGATAGGGTATCGCAGTTTATCAGTAATGAAAGGGGAAAAGTTGTTTGCCATTATATCCCTAAATGATGGTAAGAAACCGCCTTTTGGGGCAAGTGTACGTAATGCGGATAATCGTGAGTTGGGTATTGTTGGTGAAGATGGTGTGACATGGCTAGTAGGCATTTCATCAAAAGAAAAACTATCTGTTTATTGGGCAGGGAAAAAACAATGTGAGTTGTCACTTCCTGAAGATTTAGCATCGCCAACTAGCATGTTATTGCTACCTTGCTCTTCACCTACTATATCAAAAATTACAGAAAATTAATTATTAATTAAATGTTTTATATTGTGAGGTTAGTTATGTTTAATTTTAGTCGTGGGTTATATTGTATTCTTGTTGGGTATTCCATATTTATTTCGATGGCGGCACATAGTGCTGTGACATTAGATAGAACGCGTATTATTTTCCCTGGAACGGAAAAGTCAATTAATATTACTATTTCTAATGATAATCCTGAAGAAGCTTATCTCGCACAAAGTTGGATAGAAGATTTGCAGGGGAATAAATTAACTAAAGGTGCTATTTTAGCAACGCCTCCATTACAGAGAATCGAGCCAAATAGTTATAGTTTAGTTAGGTTAAGTACAACACCAGAATTACATAAATTACCACAAGATAGAGAGTCGGTATTTTATTTTAATTTACGTGAAGTACCACCGAAATCAACAGATGGCAATACATTACAAATTGCTTTGCAATCTCGTGTAAAACTATTTTATCGTCCAAATAGTATTTTATCTGAAGCAGAAACTAAATGGACACATAAAGTGACATTAACCAAAACGGCTCAAGGCTACCGAGTTAATAATATAACGCCTTTTAATTTAACAATAATTGGATTTGGAAATAGTAAAGCAGCCGCTGAAAAAAATCCTTTTGATGTTGTCATGGTGCCACCTAAATCGACTCATGATATTGCGTCTTCTATATTATCTACACCTTATCTTACTTATATTAATGATTATGGTGGTAAACCATCGTTGGTATTTCGTTGCCAAGGTGATACCTGTGTGGTAACTGGTGAACAATAATTCTTAACAATATTGGAATATAGGAAAAGTAATGAGTAAATATCACGTTTTTAAAATAGCCAAATGGTTCAAAGTGCTTTTACTCATTGTTGGCTGTGCATTCAGTCAATTTATTATAGCCGAAAGTTCTATCGTGAGTACTACGACAAAACAATCAGTTTATGAGCCATTACATCAAGGAGTAGTTCAAGTGAGAGCCACTCTGTTTAATGCGCCTTGTAATTTATCTTTTGATAATAATTTAAGTTTGATTGGATGTGGAGCTGGAAAAGATTATCGCACCATAAACTTATTTGATGTAACAGCAAATACTCCTGCAAGTATTCGTTATTATGATATACAACGAAGGCTATTTTCTGAAGATTATTCACTTTCATTACACAATGGCAATAATCCAATATATTTACCCACCTTAATGAAAGATCAACATATATTACGTTTAGAGGTAAGTTATGAATAAGATGGTGAAATTTCTAGGGCTTATTTCTTTAACAATATGTAATTGGCAGTCTCAAACATTAGCGGCCAATAATTTAGATGTTGAATTTAGCGGTGAGTTAATCAGTGTTGCATGCCAAGTCGCTTCAGAATCAATAAATAAAAAAGTTACTTTACACAATCTACGTTGGCAATTTATTAATGAAAATGAAATTAGTAAAGTGACTCATTTCACGATTGCGATTGATAAGTGTAGTGAAACTGACTTACAGAAAAGTATTAAATTAACCTGGAAAAGTAACGAATTAGTTGATATCGATGGTAATCATTTTCTTATTACTAAAGGGGATAGTGGAGCACTATTAGGAATTATTGATAATAATGGAAGGTCTGTTATATGGAATAAACCGATGACAATTGGAGATGTAAGTGTTGTTGATGGTTCACAACAATTTGAGTTTGGTGTTTTTGTCCGTAAGCCAGCAATAGGAGAAATTAAGATTGGTGAATTTTCCAGTATCGTAACTTTTAATGTGGAGTATGAATAGTGCTAATATGGCTAAATAAAATGAAAAATTTATTGGGTGTAGCTTTATTATTTATTTCTCTAGTATGTAATGCTGATATTTTTATTAATATATCTGCAACAATGGTTGAACCTGTTTGTAATATACGTAGTGAAAATGGTAGTGCTCCATTAAAAATTGGTTTTGATACATTGACGATATCTTCACTGACTAAATCTCCTGTGGTAAAAGATTTTTCACTTTATATATCAGACTGTAATTTTAATAATACATTAGCCATTGTTTTAAACCCAAAAGGAGGAAGTACGCTTTTATATAAAGGAAAAAATATATTAGCAACAAGTACTGATGGGTTAGGTATAGATATTAATGAAGTGACTGGTGGAACTATTCGTTCACTGGAAACAAGTAAAAAGCATAAAATCAATCCAGAACGAATTAATTCAACTCTTTATCGTGTTGACTTACAAGCTCAGTTAGTAAATACAGTGCCTATTAATCAATTAAAACTAGGGAAGTTCAATTCAATAGTTACTATTTCAGTGACTTATAACTAATGGATATTTTTTATGTTGAAACTAATACATAAATTTTCCTCGTGGAAAAAAGAAATAGCATTAAATAATGTAATAATACCTTTATTAAATGACCTAATTTATTTCTTAATATTATTAAGTGTTTTTTTTATTAATTTTATATTTACATCTATTGCTATTGCAGATTATGCGCCAAGAATTCAAGATATAAACACTGGCTATATGATTAAATTGGCAAGTAACAGTCCTATTGCATTAAATCCAGTGAAAGGTACAGATGGTAAAAACTATTATAAAGTTGGTAATACGATTGTGATCAATAATACACCATCTAGTGTAAGTGTATCGGGGATTGTTCAGTGCATCGGGCTTACTTGGGGACATGCTTCAACAAATATTTCTTGGAATAATGCATATCATCGCTTGTTTACATATGTACCTATGGCTGGTACCAATATAGAAGGCCATATGGCATATCGTATTAATAGTAATTTGGTAATGACCATTGATACTCAAATGTTGAATTGGGTAAATATAAGAGGATCTGTTTGTGAACAGGCTACACCAACATTAACTGCTCATGCCAGTGAATTTACTGTACAATTTCCAATCAGTGTGACATTTTATATAAATGATATGGTTATTGATTCTCAGCTACCTATACCTGAAATGGATCTAGGAGGTTATGTTCGTGCATTTACACGATCAGGAACGAGTCCTCCTCAAAATTCTTGGGCATTGAATGATGTCACTGTTCCTATGCGATTAGCAGCATCACAATTAAACGTAACTTCTTCTTGTAAAACAGTAACAAGTACAGGACAAGTAAGTACTTTAAATTTAAAGCATGGGCAACTCAATACATTAAATTATGACAGCTTAGTTACAGAAAGTGTAACTTATAATTGTGTTTTTTCAAAAGCAACAAAAGTGAGATTACGTCTCGATTATATAACTGATAACGATCCTCAAAAAAGATTACCGATGGTGAGTACCCAAAACAGCAATAATAAAATTTATAGTGAATTGACCATGACAGATGAAATAACCGGGCAAAAAGGTAAAGATTTTAAAATTGACATTAATGATTTGAGAACAATTAAGATAACCAGCCATCTTCAAGGAACAAATGCGATAGCTGGAGATTATAAAGGTTCAGCTTGGCTAATCGCTACGTTTGATTGACATATTATGATTTAGCATATAATTGATAGATATTTTCATATAATTATCTGAATAAGTCTCTATTTATCATTAGGATAAGTAGAGGCTTATTTTTTTTGAAATAGAGTGATTAAATTTATAAATAATACGATTGTAACGTATTAAAATTTTTTGGGATTAATTAACTTATTGA
>NZ_CAWPAV010000201.1:0-17299 GCF_963885725.1 Proteus sp. G4380 | reverse complement strand
TTCAGACATCAGTCTGAACGCAGTAGGGATCCACGTCCTTTAGGGCGTGGAGGATGTCAATTATACGTAATTGGCGTTGGCTTAGCTAACATAATTTCTGTCTTAGCCGGCTCGGTTTGTGCAATCACTTTACCGTGACGAATAGAGTAACGTACAGGGACTTGACGACGTAAAGCATCAAAACCATTTTCAGCAGGAAGAATAATAAAGTTAGCACTATTACCGACTTCCACACCATAATCCGTTAATGCCAATGTTTTTGCACTATTATGACTGATAAGTTGTAATCCATTATCAATTTGCCCATAGCCCATTAACTGACAAACATGTAACCCCATATGCAGCACTTG
Organism: Proteus sp. G4380; assembly: GCF_963885725.1. Taxonomy (NCBI): domain Bacteria; kingdom Pseudomonadati; phylum Pseudomonadota; class Gammaproteobacteria; order Enterobacterales; family Morganellaceae; genus Proteus; species Proteus sp. G4380. Next base: position 16,949 of record NZ_CAWPAV010000201.1, on the reverse strand, counting down.
TAGCATATTTGCTGTACCTAATGGATACCATGGATCAAAGACATCGTCATGACCAAAGCAAACATTAATACCACTCGCTAACATCTCTTTGACACGGGTGATCCCCCGACGTTTTGGATAACTATCAAAACGCCCTTGCAAATGGATATTCACTAATGGATTGGCTACAAAATTAATGCCTGACATTTTTAATAAACGAAATAAACGCGAAGTATAAGCGCCATTATAAGAGTGCATAGCGGTTGTATGACTTGCTGTTACCCGTGAGCCGATATTTTCTTTATGTGCTAATGCAGCAACGGTTTCAACAAAACGCGATTGTTCATCATCAATTTCATCACAATGCACATCAATAAGTCGATCGTATTTCAGCGCTAATGCGAAGGTTTTATGTAGTGACTCCACGCCATACTCACGGGTAAATTCAAAGTGCGGGATTGCCCCCACAACATCCGCACCTAATTTCAAGGCCTCTTCTAATAATGCTTCGCCATTAGGGTAAGATAATATCCCTTCTTGGGGAAATGCCACAATTTGTAAATCAACCCAAGGTTTGACTTCTTGTTTGACTTCTAACATGGCTTTTAAAGCCGTTAACGATGCATCAGAAACATCAACATGGGTTCTTACATGCTGAATACCATTGGCGATTTGCCATTGTAATGTTTGCCACGCCCGTTGTTTAACATCATCATGGGTGAGTAATGCTTTTCTTTCTGCCCAACGCTCAATACCTTCAAATAAGGTTCCTGATTGATTCCAGTTTGGCTGTCCTGCTGTCTGCGTGGTGTCTAAATGTATATGAGGTTCAACAAAAGGAGCGTGAACCAATCCACCTTGTGCATCTAACCCTTGGGGATGAAAATCGCTTTGCGGTTGTGGCTCAATGGCTGCAATCTGGTTATTTTTAACTGTAATGCGCCATAAACCTTCTTTTCCAGCTAAACGAGCATGATTAATTTGTTCTATATTTTTACCCAGCATGACTTATCTCCGCTTGTCGAGCTGTACGACGATTTAATATTGGATTTAATACCGCGAAACTGATTGCGCCACCTAATACGGCATTAACAGGTACGATCCCTGGTAACCAGTGACCGGCAGCAATACCGATAGCCACAGCAAGTAAGGCTACCCAGTTCACATTTTGCATCTTGTCAGCGTTGAATTGATTATACCGCGCTCTATTCATCAGATAATCTGCAATAATAACGCCACCTACAGGAGGGATCGCCGCGGATAGAAAGGTTAACCAACCAACAAAATTATTATAAAGCCATAGCGCACACAATGTGCCGATAATGCCATTAACCACAGATAATTTTTTACTGGATAACCCTGTGATATTGGCAAAACCTAACCCTGATGCATATAACGCATTATCATTGGTCGTCCAGATATTTAAACCTAATACAATGATCGCCGGCAGTAATAAACCTTGCGCTATCATCACATCGGAAATATCCGCCATGCCTAATGATGCCGCTCCCGCAGCACCAAAGACAAACATCAAAGTATTTCCTAAGAAAAAAGCCACAATAGCGACAATCACGGCAATTTTAGGGTTACGTCCAAAACGAACAAAATCCGCCGTTAATGTACCGGCACTGATAAAAGAGCCTACCACCATGGCAAGGGCTAAATTAAAATCGAGTTGTTCGGCAGGCTTCACTGCCATTAGTGTATTAATCCCTCCCATATCATGTACCGCAAGATATACAGAGTAACTTCCTAGGATAGCAATAGCAGGAACCGCAATAATGGAGAGAATAGTTAATGCAGAGATACCAAAAAACACAGTGATAGTCATTAAAATTCCTGATATTGCAATCAGGAGATTAATATCAATCCCCGTGGCTTTACCTACGGGAATAGCAAACATCGCAACACCGACACCAAACCAACCGACTTGTGTACCACCGAGTAAAAATGAGGGAAGCCAAGAGCCTTTAATACCAAAAGAGTAACGAGCAAGAAGATGAGTGGTGAGACCTGTTTTAGAACCAATAAAACCAAGAAATGCGGTGTAAATACCAAGGAGAAGATTACCGATAAGAACTGCGAGGAAGAAATCATTAAAGGAGAGACCAGTACCAAGAGCGCCGCCAGTCCACATACTGGCTGAAAAAAACGTTAATCCCAACATCACAAAGGTTAACGCTAATCCACCCTTTCTTGCGGATATGGGCACCGGGCCCTGACTATAATTGTTGTCCTGAGACACTTTAACCCCCTATTCATTTCACCAGGCCAAAAAATCTGACGCATTCTATCGGCATAAAAATTTTATGCAAACGTTTTCGTACTCTGTTTATGATAATTAATGGGATCGGTGATAGAAAAAAAATTGATATATCTCACATCAATCCTGATGTTATGGTTGTTTTACTTGAGTCACTCGACTTATTTAAAATGATTGTAAAAAGGAGATTGCTTTAGAAATATTTATGATAACAATGGAAAGTTCATAATCATTTAATTATGAAAAAATACATAAATAATATTTAATAAAACTTAAAAAAAATAAAATAATAACGAAAAAAGAAGCTTTACTTTCAGTCACAAAAAAGAGGAATTTTCATTCCTCTTGACTATTGTTTTGATAAGTTAATTAATTTCTTCTGGCAGGTGAATGTCCAGCAACATAGTAATCTGCTTGGCTTGCTGGCAATGGTTTAATGCCTTTAATTTTGTCTGCCATTTTTTCAGCAATCATAATGGTTGTCGCATTTAAATTGCCAGTAATTATATTGGGCATAATGGAAGCATCAATAACTCTTAAGCTTTCTATACCATGAACGCGTCCGGCACCATCTACGACGGCCATTTCATCATTTCCCATTTTACAACTACCACAAGGGTGAAATGCTGTTTCTGCCCGTTCACGTACAAAAGCATCCAGCTGTTCATCCGTTTGAATATCTTTCCCCGGACTAATTTCTTCACCGCGATAGGGATCTAATGCAGGTTGCGCCATAATTTCTCTCGTGATACGAATAGCAGCCCTAAACTCTTGCCAATCTTGCTCTGTTGACATGTAATTAAACAAGATGCTTGGATGCTGATGCGGATCTCGTGAGGTTATTTTTATACGTCCACGACTGGGTGAACGCATCGACCCCACATGAGCTTGAAAACCATGCACTTCCACTGCATTACTGCCATTATAATTAATCGCCACTGGTAAAAAGTGAAACTGAATATTTGGCCAAGCAAACTTTTCACTTGAGCGAATAAAACCCCCTGCTTCAAATTGATTGCTCGCCCCAATGCCCGTTCCTTTAAATAACCACTCGGCACCAATTTTAGGTTGGTTATACCATTTTAACGCTGGATAAAGTGAAACGGGTTGTTTGCATTCATATTGCAGATACATCTCTAGATGATCTTGCAAATTCTGCCCTACACCCGGTAAAACATGTACTGGCGAAATATCAAACTCATTGAGAACATCTTCAGGGCCGACACCTGAGCGTTGTAAGATTTGTGGTGATGCAATCGCCCCGGCACAAAGCAGTATTTCTTTACGTGCTTTCACATGCTGTGGCGTGGTATTCGTTCCTTTAAAATAGCGCACACCACTTGCTTTTTTACCCTCAAATTCAATAATATCGGTTGTAGCATGTGTCTCAATAGTTAAGTTTTTGCGCGATTTAGCTTGGTCAAGATAACCCCGTGCCGTACTGGCTCGACGCCCATGGGGGGTTACCGTTCTATCCATAGGGCCAAATCCTTCTTGCTGATAACCATTGAGATCGTCAGTTCTAGGATATCCAGCTTGTACACCGGCTTCGACCATCGCATGGAATAAAACATTATTCCCCTTTTTCGGTGTAGTCACACTAACAGGCCCACTATCACCATGATAATCATTAGCCCCAATATCTCGGGTTTCTGCTTTACGAAAATAGGGTAAGCAATTTAAATAATTCCAATCTTCAAGACCGGGTAATTTGGCCCACTCATCAAAATCCATCGCGTTACCACGAATGTAACACATACCATTAATGAGTGATGATCCTCCTAATCCTTTACCTCGCCCGCACTCCATGCGGCGGTTATTCATATGTGGCTCAGGCTCTGTTTCATAAGCCCAATTATAGCGTCTACCCTGTAACGGATAAGCTAATGCTGCTGGCATTTGTGTGCGAAAATCGAACCTGTAGTCCGGTCCTCCAGCTTCAAGGAGCAGCACAGTAACATCAGGATCTTCTGTCAAGCGGGTAGCAAGAACGTTACCGGCTGAACCAGCACCGATAATAATGTAGTCATAGACCATTGTTATCTCCTCTGTTTCAGTCATTAAAATTAAAAATAGAATGGATTAAAAAACGGATGAAAACTCCCCAAGTTCAACTTGAATAGATTTGATTTGAGTGTAATTTTGTAGTGTGACAAGCCCATTTTCACGGCCAACACCGGAATGTTTATAACCACCAACAGGCATTTCTGCTGCAGATTCACCCCAAGTATTGATCCAGCAAATTCCGGCTTCTAATTGATGTATAACGCGATGTGCCGTTGTCAGATCTCGAGTCACCAAGCCTGCGGCTAATCCATATACACTATTATTGGCACGTAAAATAACTTCATCTTCTGTTTGATAACTTAAAATGCTCATTACAGGGCCGAAGATTTCGTCCTGCGTGATTTTCATATCATCAGTACAATCGGTAAATACCGTTGGCGCCACATAAGCCCCTTTCGCCAATGCACCAGCGAATAAACGTTCACCACCACAAAGTAGTTTTGCACCTTGAGCTTTACCTAACTCGATATAGCTTAAAACTTTTTCAAGATGAGGGAAGCTGACTAATGGTCCAAAGTTGGTATCCATTTCCAGTGGTGAACCAACGCGAATACGAGAGACACGCTCAATGATTTTAGCTTCAAAAGCTTGTTTTAACTTTTCTGGCACAAATACGCGTGTTCCATTGGTACATACTTGTCCTGAACTATAGAAATTAGCCATCATGGCGATATCAGCTGCGGTATCAAGATCGGCATCATCAAAAATAATTAACGGTGACTTACCACCTAGCTCCATAGTGACATCTTTTAAGCTTGATGAAGAAGCGCTCGCCATCACTTTTTTCCCAGTATCGATCCCCCCCGTAAATGAGACTTTAGCGATATCAGGGTGCTGCGTTAGCCATTGCCCTACAGTGGCATCACCCGTTACCACATTAAATACCCCTTGAGGCAAGCCCGCTTCAGTATATATTTCAGCCAATTTTAATGCCGTTAATGATGTCATTTCACTCGGTTTAAAAATCATCGCATTACCTGCTGCTAATGCAGGTGCTGATTTCCATAACGCAATTTGAATTGGATAATTCCATGCACCAATGCCGGCAACAACACCTAATGGCTCACGACGGGTGTAAACAAAAGCGCTGTCACGTAGTGGGATCTGCTCTCCTTCAAGGGCAGGAATAAGACCTGCATAGTATTCCAATACATCAGCACCGGTGACAATATCGACATAACGTGTTTCAGACAGGGGTTTACCGGTGTCTAACGTTTCTAAATGCGCTAACTCATCATTACGTTCACGTAAAATATCCACGGCACGTCGAAGAATACGGGAGCGCGCCATCGCAGGCATGGCAGCCCATATTTTTTGTCCTTGCTTTGCACTTTCTACCGCCCAATTAATATCTTCTTCACAGGCTGATTGTAAATGTGCAATCATCTCACCTGTAGCAGGATTAATTGCGGCAAATTGTTCACATTCAGGTTGTGCGCAATCAACATATCCACCATGAATATAAAGCTTGTGTAACGGTGGGTTTTGCATATTTTCTCCTTTATAGTGAGTAAGTTAAGTCTGTTTATCCTGGCAAAGATTAAGTTGCATATCGATATACTCATCAGTAATTTTTTTTGCTTCTGCTAACGAAAATGGCTCCTCGCTAAGGGCACTACGTAGCCATAAACCATCGATTAAAGCGGCCAAGCCTTTGGCGGCTAAGCGTGCTTTATCTTTTGTTAACGCACGTCCAAATTCATAACAGAGATTAGAGTACAAACGTCTATCATTAACTTTTTGTAAACGATGCAAATTAGGCTGATGCATGCTACTTGCCCAAAAAGCCAGCCAAGTTTTCATTGCGGTTTCACTGGTTTGTGACGTATCAAAGTTACCATCGACAATGGCTTGAATACGCAATTTAGGCTCAGCATCGCTTAAAATACGTAATCGCATTGCGACGGCAAAACCTAACTGATATTGGATATGGCGCATTGCCGCTTCCAATAAACCATTTTTATCACGGAAGTAGTGGCTTATAATGCCATTAGATACCCCGGCCTTTCGTGCAATTAATGCAATGCTGGCATCTTGCATTCCGACCTCATTAATCACCGCTAATGTCGCCTGAATTAATTGCTGTTTACGTATCGACTGCATCCCTATCTTCGGCATGTTTTCAAGACCTAAAAAATACATTGAACACTTTTATTAAACGTTTTTTTAATTGAACATTCAATCAATATTAACTATTGTTTATCACAATTAATTCACAAATGACATAAGGAGCAGATCGTGAAAATTTGAATCTTTGCATATAAATCAATTGATTAGCAAAGAATGCAACTTTTAACTTTTAGATGAATAAATTTTTGGAATTTCTGATGACAACTCTTAATAGCTCAAAAAAACCACAGAAAGACAAGCTCAATTCTGTTGTTTTTTTCGCTTCCGCAACGCTGATTTTAGCGTTCTCTTTTTTCACTATTTTAATGACAGATACCGCCAATGCATGGATCATTAAAACACTAGGTTGGGTATCAAAAACCTTTGGTTGGTACTATTTATTAGCGGCAACTTTGTACATTGTTTTCGTTATTTTCGTTGCCACATCTCGCTTTGGTAATATTAAATTAGGCCCAGAACAGTCAAAGCCTGAATTTAGTGTATTAAGCTGGTCTGCTATGTTGTTTGCCGCGGGGATCGGGATTGACTTAATGTTTTTCTCAGTCGCTGAGCCTATTACCCAATATATGCTACCGCCTACTGGCGAAGGTGAAACAATAGAAGCAGCCCGTCAGTCGATGGTGTGGACATTATTCCACTATGGCCTGACGGGCTGGTCTATGTATGCACTGATTGGTATTGCACTCGGGTATTTTAGTTATCGTTATAATTTACCCTTGACCATCCGCTCTGCACTTTATCCTATCTTTGGCAATCGTATTTATGGCCCCATCGGTCATACTGTCGATATTGCTGCCGTATTGGGTACTATTTTTGGTATTGCCACCACCTTAGGTATTGGCGTAGTACAACTTAATTATGGGTTGAAAGTTCTCTTCGATTTACCGCAAGGGTTAGGTGTACAAGGTGGTTTAATTCTACTTTCCGTAATTATGGCGGTGATCTCAGCCACATCAGGCGTCAATAAAGGCATACGTATTCTTTCCGAATTAAATGTATTACTCGCTTTAGGGTTAATTTTATTTATCCTATTTGCTGGCGATACTGAATTTTTATTAAATGCGTTAGTACTTAATGTCGGTGATTATGTAAACCGATTCTTAGGAATGACGCTAAATAGCTTTGCTTTTGATAGACCAACGGATTGGATGAATAGCTGGACACTTTTCTTCTGGGCTTGGTGGGTTGCTTGGTCACCTTTTGTGGGCTTATTTTTAGCACGTATCTCAAGGGGGAGAACTATCCGTCAATTCGTTATAGGCACCTTGATCATCCCTTTTGTATTCACGCTATTATGGTTGTCTATCTTTGGTAATAGTGCACTTTATGAAGTGATCCACGGTAATCAAACCTTTGCTGAAACAGTATTAGCCTCACCAGAAAAAGGCTTTTATTCTCTACTTGAACTCTATCCGGGATTCGGTTTAACCGCTTCCGTAGCGACTATTACAGGATTACTTTTCTATGTAACCTCGGCAGACTCCGGTTCATTAGTTTTAGGTAACTTCACTTCTCAACTGAGTGATATAAATAATGATGCCCCAAATTGGCTACGCATATTCTGGTCTATCGCTATTGGTCTATTAACATTAGGTATGTTAATGGCAGACGGGGTTTCTGCTTTGCAAAATACCACGGTTATTATGGGATTGCCTTTTAGCTTTGTTATTTTCTTTATTATGGCAGGACTATATAAGTCATTAAAAGTAGAAGATTTTAGACGCGTCAGTTCATTAAACACCAATGCGCCAGCACCTCTTTATGGTAACACCACCATGAACTGGAAACAGCGTCTAGGTCGAGTGATGAATTTTCCAGGTACTACCTATACCCAACGGATGTTAGATTTAGTTTGTACCCCAGCGATGCAAGATGTGGCTAATGAGCTGTCATTACGTGGTGCAAATGTCTCGTTTAATCTTTACCCGCTGGAAGAAGAGCCTCGTTTAAACCATTTAGAATTAGTGGTTGATTTAGGCCAAGAGCAGCATTTTATTTATCAAATATGGCCACAAAAATATTCAGTACCTGCATTTACTTATCGTGCTCGTCGAGGTAAATCCCATTATTACCGACTAGAAACCTATTTATGGGAAGGTTCACAGGGTAATGATTTAATGGACTATACCAAGGAGCAAGTGATCAGTGATATTCTCGACCAATATGAAAAACACTTAAACTTTATTCACTTAAGTCGTGAAGCGCCCGGTGCAACATTAACATTTCCAGAATCAAATTAATTAGCGACTGAGCTATCTTATCTCTCAAGGGAACCCGTGTTATCGGTTCCCTTTTTTATTAGCCTGCATCACACACCTTATGCAATACATCGCTATTTTCTGACTTTATTTCATGTTGACATGCTTAAGCTAATTCCTAAAAACCGACCCAAGAATGAATAAATAATCAAAATTAAAACATATTTATTTACTTATTGTATTTTTTTAGTAATCTACATAAACAATAAAAATGTAGAATAATTTACTTGGGGAAACATCACATGAATCGTCGTTCATTTTTAACATCATCAAGCTTAGTGATCGGGGGACTTTCATTAAGTTCGTTTGTTAGCGCTACCTATGCCGCAGAAACTTCAAACCCTAAACAGCTATTTAATGCAGAAAATCCTTTACTGTTAAACTTTAATGAAAACTCGCTAGGCATGTCATCCAATGCCAAACAGGCGATTATTGATGCACTTCCCCATGCTTTTCGCTATCCAGATGATGCGCGAAGCGCACTGATCAGTGCATTAGGTGAAGAATTTAAGCTATCAGACAAACACATCACTCTAGGTAATGGCTCCTCTGAAACCATACAAGCAGCCGTACAATATGTGGCTAATAAAGCGCAAAAAGCAGGTAAAGCGGCACAACTAATTGTGCCTGATCCAACGTTTAATTATGCCGAACTTTATGCTGAACCTTTAGGTGTTAATATCGTAAAAGTGCCGGTTGATAACACATTGGCTTTTGATTTAACCGCCATGCAGAAAAAAGCACAAGCATTTGATGGTATTAGCATGGTATATCTGTGCAATCCTAATAACCCAACCGCAATGCTGACACCAACAGCGGCATTAACAAATTGGATCACCTCAGCAAAAGAAAATGTCTTTTTTATTATTGATGAAGCTTACGCTGAATTTGTGACAACACCTGAATTTACCAGTGCGATAGCATTAGTTGCTCAAGGTTATAAAAACTTGATTGTTACCCGTACATTTTCAAAAATTTATGCATTAGCTGGATTAAGGGTAGGCTATGGTGTGGCAGTCCCTGAGGTAATTAGTGAAGTAGATAGTTTCGTTTCTATTGATAATACCAATACTGCCGGTGCTGTTAGCGCATTAGCCTCGTTAAAAGATCACGCTTTTGTGGCATATAGTCGCAAGTCAATTGATGTATCACGACAAATGGTGGTTGATACTTTAAACGCCTTAAATATCGAGTATGCACCTTCTCACGCCAACTTTATTTTTCATAAAGTCAAAGGTGATGTGAAAACTTATCAAGAGAGAATGAAAGCGGCAAATATTATGGTAGGACGTGAGTTTCCTCCCGCATTAGGTTGGAGCCGTTTGACCTTAGGAACCCCTGAGGAGATGAGTTATTTTGTCGCGACGTTAAAAGAGTTTAGAACTAAAGGATGGATATAATCCTCTACAGCCAATAGTTATAAATTTATTTAAAAGGGAACGACACAGTTCCCTTGTTATTTACAGATATTCTAAAGAAAATAATACTTCACCATTTGCACTTCCCCCAACTACGTCCTTATTAGTTGCGATATATTGCGCATAAAAATCGAGAGAAATATTATTAGTTGTCTCTACAGGGTAAATCATACTACTTTTTCCCGGTAATATTTTATTCTGATTTTTATCTAAAATAGCAATACCTATATTTTGAGCCGCATTTTTTTCTGCCAACTTAAACAAGGTACTATCCTTACTGTCAGTATCACCACTAAACATTACTTTTACACCGCTAGTAACAATACTGCAATCAGTTAAGTTAAGTGTAAACTTTACTGGCTCTGTTGTATTTTTTTGCTGAAAATCTTTTGTTCCCCAAACCCCTAAGTCAACAAATTTATTTAGCGAATCAGGGCTGACTCTACAAGTATTTGCCACAATGTTCGCTTTTATAACAATATTTGTATTAGCTAATTCTGCTGTTGCATCTTTAGTAAAAAATACTGTATATCCGCTAAAAAGTAGCATTCCCCATAATAGAAAGCGCATTATTTTTCTAGTATGTAATAACTCATTCATGATATTAGCCTATTAAAATTAAGGGAAATCAACTCTTAGAAAGCCACTTGATGTGACAGCGCCTTCAGTTGGTGTTTTTCCATCAATACTTACGGGATAAACATTAATCGTGACATTAGCATCAGCATTTTGGTTGAGTCTGAAAGGAATAAAACTTGATAAATCATTAGGTGTTAATTCAGATCCACTTGAATTAGCAACCACAAAGCCAACACTTTTATTATTAGAAACAATAGCATTACCTTGAACTGAATCTGCTTGTAATCGCATTGTTAAATCAGCACTGGCATCTATATTGTCACATTGAATACTTAAGTTTCTAGAAACCGTATTAACTCCTTCGGCTTTTTTCCCTGCTACTTTAAAACTTGATGCAGGAATATTGTCAAAATCAATATTCAACACTTGCCCTGAATTAATAACGCAAGATTGTGGAACTGTCATTGAAAGATTTAAAAATAGCTTTGTAATGATAGTTTGTTTAGTCGCACAATTCTGTGGTTGGCAAAAACCAAATTCGCCTACAAAAATATTTTTTACATAGGTACCAGAAATAATAGCTTTGTCAATTTTTATTCTGGTTTGATACTTTCTTACAGAAACGACGCTTTCTTCGTTTTCAGTATAAGTACGGGCACCACAAGTAGAGCTTAGCGTAGGTACATTATAAGGGACATAAATTGTTCTACAATTATTAGTCATTCTTAACGCAACAGAAATATAGTCATCTATCTTAGAATAAATCCAGTCATTATTGCTGGTATTTGCACTAGGAATATTACCATTGGAATATGTCGCCCATGTTTGCGCTTGTCCCGCATTCCATCTTAATGTAATTCGATTGGACAAAGTAATATCAGAAGCATCTTTAGTAACACCGACTTTATTTTCCGTCTTTGATAGTTGTCCACTAAGCGTGGAATATTCATTCGCATTACAACCACTGACACAGCTCACAGCGACTGCATTATTTGAAATAATGGCTATTATTGTAAACAATACTATTCTAATCATAATAAAATCCGTAAATATGCTTGTTTTTAATATTGGCATGTGGAAGAAATAAAATAGATACCTTTTTCTTTTGATGACTTCTCATTAATTTGGTAATCGAATATACATTGTTGATCAGCCATTTTTCCCCATTTTGCTTTTAGCCTACCAACAGGTGCTAAACCAGAGATAAAAACATTCCCATTATCGCCAACAATACCACTTACGGAACGCTCTTCATCAACAACCATCGCACCGAAAGGTATAATAGCGCCATCTTTTTTGCTTAATGTAACCATTGCTCGATAGCCAATATTCGTTTTAAAATTAGCTTCAACCAATGCCCCTTTAGTAGGAACTACATTAATAATCGTATTTTCTAATTCAATATTTTCTTCTAATGAATTAACATCTAATGAAACTCGATTATTTTTATATGTTGAAGCAAACGGTAAGACAGCATAACCATTATTATCAGTTAATATACCATTTGCATTTTCTACTTTAATATTATTAGCATCATTTGCTTTAATAAGAATATTGGTATCCCCTAAAGGTTGAGTTAAAGTAATACCACCTGCATGAGCAACAACACCACCATTTAAACTATAATTAAACTCATGCCAATCATTACTATAATTATATCCGCTACCTATATTAGCATATTTACCTTTATAATTAGCATAAACCATTCCTGAATAACCAGAACCATTATGCGTATATCCTTGTTGAATATTATAATTTAAATTATTGTCTTCAAGGAGAGTTCCTGTTAGTCCCACTTGATTGACCCAAACATTGTCATCGCTTCTATTCATTGAGTAAACAGCATACATACTATTTCTACTTGAATGTAAGTCACTTACAGTTTGTTGGTTAAATACATCATTAAGAGGAATTGATATATTAAAAGCTACATTTTTATTATCACCACGCATACCCGGTGATTTTAATTTCGATAAACTAAGACTATAATTTATCCTATCAATATTAGCATTATAACCCAGTTGCCATAACTGTTCAGTTTCAGTTGTGCGCCAATAGTTTTGGTAAGAGCCTAAAATATACAAAGAACTATTATTGGTAATTTGCTGATTTATATTAAGTTGAAACCTCCCTTTTTTAGAATAATTTAAATTATAGTAGTTAGATAAGTTATCCTCATCTCTTATTATTCCATTATCTGTTACTATTTCACGCCCTGCCATTTTTTTATAACTAACTTCATTTAGGGTATAATAGCCTTGCGTTGAATATCGATACCCCATTATTTGAAAGTTAGTGCCTGTGCTATTAATCGATTTAGCATAAAGTAATCGGAATGACTGCCCTTTTTTATGCTCATCGTTTGGCAATATACTATTCGCCTGTATTACATCTGCTGATATCGCCCCAAAGGTGCCTAGATTACCACCTAAACCAATCGCATAGGCTTGATAATTATTTGAAAATTGGCTTCCTCCATATAACGTCATATTATAAGGTAAGCCATATACTAAACTTAATTGACCAAAATTAGGTTTATCTTGATAATCTGCTCCGCTACGAAATTCCCCTCCAATCAATTCGTATTTTAAGCGTCCTTCACGTTGTAAAATAGGCACATTTGAATAAGGTACAACAAATTGTGTAATTTTACCGTTATTCTCTTTGATTGTGACATCTAAATTACCGCTACTTGATGTGGCATAGAGATCTTTTATTTCAAATGCACCTGGAGGTACAGAAATTTGATAAATAACAAAACCATTCTGCTTGACTGTAACAATAGCATTGCTATTCGCAATACCCTTTATCGTAGGTGCAAATCCTCTCATGCTATCAGGCAACATATTATCATCAGATTCTAGCTTAATCCCTCTAAAACCAAGACTATCAAAAATGGTTCCATTAGAAAAAGAGTCACCAAGGGTTAATTCAGCACGTAATGGAATAATAGGTTTTTGTACATATGTTCTTATATTCCTCCATTTATTTTGCTTACTTTCACCACTGGCATAGTTCCATGAACTTTCATTTCTAAATCGCCATGAACCAAGATTAATACCAGGATTTAAGTTTAAAAAATAATTATTATTATCAACGTTATCCTTAAAGTTCTTACTATTTCTTCCTGTGAAATTATAATTTAGTAAAAACGCATTAATCCCATTATCCCATTTTTCAGGTGGGATAAAGCCACGAACATTATTTTTAAACATTATTTGTGGAATACTTAAAAATAATTTTTGTCCTTCAAAATCGAATTTAACACTTGAGTTTTCTATTTTATCTAAAATATTCTCACAAGCACTATCTTTACTTTCTACCTCTTCTGATTTCTTTTTGCTATTTTCAGTTAAAGTTATTCCAAAATTTGTCAAAGTTTTATTATCTATACAAGGTAATAAACCTGTATCATCGGATGATGCATCGCTTTCATAAAATATTAAATTTTTTGTTTCAACATATTCATCGTTTACATAAATTTCTACTGAATACATTCCTTCAGGTTGGCCTTCACCTTTATCAAATCGAGATAAATCTGCTACTTCATTATCAATATTTGAAATTAAGTTAGGATTAAAAAAACTATCCGCATACACCACACCAGAAAAGCATGTACCTAAAAAGATATATAAATTAAAACATATAGTTTTAGATTTTAGCATAATAAAGCCTTATCATTAATGAATGTTATAGCATTACTTACCAATCTGTTTCGTTACTTTGGGTGTACTAGCACCATAATCATTAATAGTTTGATAAGATATTTGACTATAGTTAGGCTTGCTGACTTTAATCATTACTGTTCCCATAGGAGGAACCATAATACTATTTAGCTGTTCATTATCAGCTTCTAAATTAATTAATGTCGCGTAATAAGGTGAAGGATTATTTACTATTATGTTTCCTTGTGATTTTTTAAACTCAAGACTATTAGGTACATCCTCTATGTTAAAATTTAATCCTTGAGGTCTAATAAAAATTTTTATTCTAGATAATACTGCTAGCTGTAATATATTTTTATCTTTTATTTCTTCTCGCTCAATTTCAGGGATTGCTTTTGTATTTAACCAGAACAAACTTTCTCTATCATTTGGTAATGCCTTACCAGCATAAATTATTCTTAGCTTGTTTTCACTTTCTGGTTTGCTGACAAACAGTGGTGGTGTAACAATAAATTCATTACTTTTTTGATCTTGGCTATCATCAATCCATGATTGCACTAAAAAGCGTAATCTTTTATCTGTATTATTAAGAGTAATTGACGTCTGTTTTGCATCCATAGGATAGACTATGCGTGTTGCAGCTAATGCAACACCTCCCGCATATGATAGCGATGAAAAACTGAAGAGAAAAAATAACGCAATAAAGTGTTTAGATATTAAATGCATATTAACCTCAAATGATAGGTTTATTTATTGATAATTGAAAACAAACCAAACTACGCTGTCAGCT
This sequence comes from Proteus sp. G4380, assembly GCF_963885725.1. Lineage (NCBI taxonomy): Bacteria > Pseudomonadati > Pseudomonadota > Gammaproteobacteria > Enterobacterales > Morganellaceae > Proteus > Proteus sp. G4380. The sequence goes on along the minus strand of NZ_CAWPAV010000201.1, from coordinate 1,800 downwards.
TTTCCACCGATAACGTTTTCTTTCGTTGCCAGATAACTTGCTTTAAATTTTAGTTTTAATTCATTCTCTTCAATAAATTTATACTTATTGAATTTATTAGGAATAATTATTTCACCTTCATCATTAAATAATGCAACACCTAATCCTGAAGCTGAATTTTGTTGATCGGTGATGCTAAATAATCGTTTATCATTATTGTTTACATCACCTATAATAATTATACTGACTTTATCCGTAATACTTTTATTACATCCCATTAATTTAATAAAAAATGGGATTTTTATAGAGTGACTTCCTACTCCATGAAATTGGTTACTACTAATAACACCAAGATCAACAATTTGATATTCACTTTCAGAAGATACTGTACAAGCAGGCTCTACAATTCCCCCTTTAAAAGTCACAATACCATCTTCTAAAGAAATATTTTCCCTGTCATTAGAATAGGCTGTAAATGAAAGAGTAAAAAATAGGACAATAGAATATATTAAACTATATTTCATATTTCCCTCGATATAAAAGTATGACCTTTATCAGGTCATACTTTAAATTAATCCAATTTATTTATTCATATTGCATTTTGAAAGTTACATCAGCATCAGCATGACCAGGGGTAACGGTATCTAATGTAGATTTATAACGTGCAACAAAGTTAAGTGTATTTGATCCATCAATTAATTGTTTTGCTGTAGAAAAAACAGAGCCGTCTGGTGGTAACACTTTTCCTGTATGATCTGTAATTTCAATACCAACGCCCGTCGCAGCACCCGCACCACCTGTTGTAATATTGCTTACAGCTAATACTGTTTTATCATTTGAATCACTTACACCTGAAAATGAAACTGAGGCATTCTGTGCGACAGTCGTATCACAAGCTTCTAAATTGATATAAAAATCAGTATTACCAACTGTTTTCCCTACACTATCAAATTGTGCGGTACGATATTGTCCAATATTAACAGTTTGATCTATTGATTTTGTACTAACAACACATGCAGCATTAACAATTTCTCCAGTAAAATTAATTTTACCACCATTAACAATAGTCGCTGCAGAAGCAACACCGCTCAGTGATAAAACAGATACTGTAAATAGAGCTTTAACTAACATCTTTTTTTTAAGCATTGACTTTTCCTTTTACATTACAGGTAAATATACAACAACTTCACTTATAAATTAAAATAGTAAATCTATATTAGATAACAATATTTGAATCCATATACTAATTATATGATAAAGTGTTAACTGCCTTAATAAGGGTAATTTAATAAACATTAAATAAATAGGATTTTAATTTTAAATAAAATCCCTATTAATTAATTCATTGATATACTTAATATACTTGCCACCAATAATATTACTTATCTTACATTTAAATAATATTCTCAAAGAATGGAATATTATTATCAGAATCATATTTTATTTTATATTTTAATGTGATAACTCTTTTGGAAACCTTTTCAAAGAAATCACTTATTGAAATATCAAATATATTTAGTATGTGAAAAAGTATATCAATAGGTATTTTATTTATTCCTCGTTCATAACGAGAAATTTGTTGTTGAGAGATATTCAATAATTTTCCTAACTCAGCCCCCGTCATAGAATTACGTTGCCTTAAAAGAAAAAGTTCATATCCAATCGAATGACAAAATATTTTTCTTTCTGAAATATATTCAAAATTCAATGAGAAATTATTTATTTCCAAAATTCACTTCCTCAACTGTATTTGCATTTAATTTACTTTATGAGATTAATAAAATCAATTATTCAAAAATTTCTAACGAATTAAAAACCTCA
>NZ_CAWPAV010000200.1:0-5477 GCF_963885725.1 Proteus sp. G4380 | reverse complement strand
TTAGAGTTACTAGAATAATCAAAAATAAAAATAATCATCACTATGTTTAAATAATCAACTATTTTAGTGAATCGAGCAAAGCTTAAAATAAATTAATCTTCCATTTTTATAGTTCATAAATTAGTACAATTCTTCTTACCATTAAAATGTATAGCCAATGATAATGTAAATTAATCATGTCAACTTATAATTAGAAATACAGATACAATGATTAAAATAGAAGCAGTTTTTATTGTCTCATTTTGTGAGGTAGATAACATTAATAACAACAGTCATTGAACAAACTAAGTATAAATAACCTATTTTAAGTAGGCAAAGTAAGTAAAAATCTTGCTTTATTTATTGATTTATTTTTTTACTCGTCAATCTTTGGCTTATTTTGTAAATAGCTGAGAATACTAAAGCACTAACAGCAACTCACTGATACAAAATATAACTCCAACAAAAAATAAAAACTTAGATATAAAAACTAAAAATCACAAAATTCAAGAAGATAAAATCAGCAACAATGTGTTCTAAAATATCTAATACCTAAATAGATTGTAAAACAACCTATTTATCAGACATATTCCGACACATTTATTTTCTAGCGATGTTTAAACTTAGTGTCTAAGATTATAAATATAAATTGAGCACCAATAATCTGATAAATACACAACGTAAAGACATAAGGATATACCTATGAAAATAAAATCACTTATTGCTATTTCATTATTAAGTGTTAGTGCTTCTCTTTTTGCCGCTGAAAGCACCAGCACAACACAACAAGTTCAGGGCGTAACTCAAGCACAAAAAGATCTCAATGATTATGAAAAAGTCATGGTAGAAAAAGTTTGGGTTACCACGCAAGCCATTGACGAGAAAGGCAATAAAGTTGACGCTAATAATCCACAAGTCAGTAATTATTTTGGCCTAGCAGAATATTATCCTAATGGCACTTTTATTATGTTTACCCCTGAAGGTAAACAAAAAATGCAAGGGGATTGGTCAATGTCTAATGATGGAAAAACGCGTACATTAGTTGCCAAAGATGCACAAGGAAAAACACTATTTACTCGTGATGTAGAAAATATCACCATCAATAATGATGAGTATACCTATCGTATTTACCCAACTGAAGGGGATAATACTGTTTATTTTGATATTATTCATCACGTTAAGAAGTAATCATAATACGTTGTTTCACCTGTTATAAATAATTAAGGGCTATTTTATGGTAAGTAAAATAGCCCTTTTTTTAGTTGTATGACCTTAATATAACTAGCCTTAAATCAAATTTTGAGCTTCCCCATCAACCCAATAAATCACATTAAGCGCTTCTTCTGGTGTTGGGACTTCCAGTTTGCTCAACATTCTTTCCATCACTTTATCGGGAACCGCTTCCTTTCTTGCGCTGTTTTGTTTTTTCCATTGCAAATAAGGGACTTCAATATATACCAATGTCACTTTAGCTTGATAACGATAAAACAGAGCAATAAGTTGATTACGCATTTGTTTAGTAATATTTGTTGCATTCCAAACAAAAGGCTTATGCTCTCTTAAATATATTCTCGCTTGCTCTTTGGCAAGTTGTGCAATCCATCCATTCGCATCACGATCATCTGGTTTTATATTATGCTGCTGACGTAATACATCTAAACTTACTACAGGCATATCTGCACAATATTGGCGAATATAACTATCTTTGCCCATTCCCGGTAGTCCACAAAGCACAATAACTTCACTTCCTTGCTCAGGATAAGGTTCATAGTGAGGATCGACACTATTTTCACTATGAAAATAGTGAAATCGAGCGCCATCAGAAATAAATCGTGCGGGTGTTCTCCAACAATTTAATTCTTCACAGTAAAGTGTAAATAACGCTATTTTATCCAATAAAGCGGGCTTATCTTCACAGCTTCGTCCCAGAACATCCGCCTTAGCCAGCAATGCCAATAAATAGCAATCTACTCTTAACGAAGCCGCTAATAAGGCTTTTTTAGGATCGGGCTTATCCATTAACCATAAAGGTAATCCGTGATAGCGTACTAATGCCGCAATCTGTTCTCTATCAATAAAGCTAACCGGCACTTTTTCATATAAAAAACGTCTTGTCGTTAATTCTCCTTTACGAGCATGGCCTGGCGAAATAATTCGCCCATTCTCTTCACGGGTAGTTGAACGTTTTTCTACATCATGTAAAAGTGCTGCAATCCATAGAATTTGTTGCTCTCTTTCTGACAGCTCTTGGTATTCAGGGAGTGATTTTATAGCGTGGATCACCTGTTGTGTATGAATAGCTACATCACCTTCAGCATGGTGGATCGGATCTTGTCGAACACCGGACATATCACTAATTTCATTATAGTACTCACCAAGTTGTTCCCATGACATTTCGCTATGTAATTTTTTATGAAGCATCATGAGACTCCTGTGTTTTTTCCCAAATCAGTGGCGCTCTTTTCCAATTACGTTTCCAATGCACATCTGTTTTAACATGATCTTTTCTCACATATTTAAACACCCGATGTGAAAATTCATCTAATGAAAATGCTTGAGCATCTCGTGTGACAATGCCTTCCATCGCACTTGGTTTCTTGGTTAACACATCTCGTGATTGAAAAGAGCTATGCTTTTGTGCGTGTAAAATAATATTCTTTTCAAACTCTATTTTATTTTCCGATTTTGGTAGCGAGATTTCCGGTACGGTGGGTAAATCAAATAAAGTGGCATAAAATTGCACTTCTTCCCAACTTAGCCATTTATCCTGACAACGTATGGCAAAAACATAGAAATACTCTTCCAAATGTTGGTATTCAATAGAATGAATGGCATAAAGATTTTCACCAAAAATATCTAAATTACCTAAATCATTTCTGATGGATTGCCAACGCTGGCGTAGTTGTACTGTCCATGCAGATTGTGTCGGAGTCGCATGAGAGCGAGCAAAAACCCCCATTCGATTTAAGCAATTATTTTCACCATCTAATTTTTCAGTATGAATAAGATGCTTTATTTTGCAGATATCTTGCCACCAATTGGCATTAATACGATCATCGCTTGTTGTGCCTGGTGAAAAAGGATAGTGATATGTTCTGTCATATTTTTTTGATTGATTATTCATTGTGTTATACTCATTAAGTAACAGGAACCCTACTAAATTTATATTAAAATTCAGTGAGTATATTTATCTGTATTTGCACTATTTATCTTCAGTGCCTTAATGCGTATTACATAACCACAACCTAATAACTCAAAAATAACAAAAGAAATAATTTTTAACATACTACCTGTATTATCAAGATAGCACTAGAAAAAAATGTTTATATTTATTATTCATTTTCTCTCAATTTTTTTCGTTATTTAACACTCCATGATGATTGTTCATCTATCCTTAATAGGGTGACAACGCTAATAATGTCACTCTATGGGTATTTATACTTAAATAATGATAAATATCTTAATCCTCAGTCGCTGTTTACATAACGATATTGCACATGGGAGGTAGTATGTATCACGATCTTCAAGGAAAAGTTGCTGTAGTAACAGGTTCGTCACGAGGAATTGGTGCAGCAGTAGTGACGAGATTAGCTCAAGAAGGAATGAACGTTGTTATCAACTATCACTCTGATGAAAATGAAGCTCAAGCATTAGCCGATAGCTTAAATAAACATGGTAAAGGTAAAGCGATTATTTTTGGCGGTGACATTAGTGATGAAAAAATTGCTCATAACTTTATTTATAAAGCGATTGACCACTTTGGTCAGCTCGATCTTCTGATCAATAATGCGGGAATTGAGACACAAACCCCTTCCCATGCAGTGAATTTAGAAGATTGGCGTAAAATTATTGATATAAATTTAACCAGTTATTTTCTAACGGCTCGCTCCGCATTGAAATATTTCGTTGAGAATAAGATCAAAGGCAATATTATTAATATGTCTTCAGTTCATGAAGTGATCCCATGGCCGACTTTTGCTAGTTACGCTGCCAGTAAAGGTGGCGTGAGAATGTTAACGCAATCACTGGCTCTTGAATATGCACACTATGGTATTCGTATTAACGCCATTGGCCCTGGTGCTATTAATACCCCAATAAATAAAGAAAAAATGCAAGATGATGCGTTACGCAAAGAATTAGAAGAGATGATCCCAATGAAATATGCCGCAGAGCCTGAAGCAGTGGCTAATGTTGCTGCTTGGTTAGCATCGGAGCAATCTACTTATATTACTGGACAAACTATTTTCATTGATGGCGGTATGACACTTTATCCTTCATTTCAAGGTGGAAAAGGCTAAAGCCGTTCACTGTCGTCCATACCGTTAAGATAACCTTCTTTCCAAATTTTGCGGTTTATTTATACTTATTCTTTGGGAAGAAGGCTTTTATCCTTATTTTATTCAATCAAAATAACATTTTCGGAATGGATAATATTATCAGGAAAAATAAGTGCTCTTTCAGAAATAAACGGCATATGTAATGTACGTGTGCCCGTTGAAATAGAAACTCCTGCTTTTAACCATGCATCAGCCACCAGCTCTGTACAATAAACACCTTTATCTTGCTGAATACTGAAGTTTTCCCCTACTCGATTTAAAACAGCTTCTAACGCTTGTTGTCGTGCTTGTTCACTTCCACGCACTTGGTAAAAGCGTACAGAATTAGGCTTAGCACGACTGATAAAGAAATCCAAACTATCGATAGTAACACCATCTTTACTATCAGCATGTTCACTGGGTGTTGAGTGAACAACCTGTATACCTTGCTCAGTTATCCACAACATTCCTACGTGGCTGAACCCGCTGTTATCAACTTGCTTTATTATGTCGCTAATAACTTCATCACCATCGCGAAAAACCAGATCACCACTTTTTAACTGATAAGGCAAAGCGAGCACAGTCAATGTGCTCGCTAAGTATAAAGTTAATGCAAGAGTAAAGCGTATTATCACTTAACTTCAACTTTCCATTTGCCATCAACTTTGATCATATTTTGATTTTCTGTTTTTTCTTCACCATTTTTCAACACTGTTTTGAGTGTGACAACGGCTTTATTTTTATCTTCGCTGTATTCAACTTTTGCTACTTCAACCTTACCCAAGCCACCTTGCTCTTTAATTTTTTTGCCCGCTTCGGCAACGATCATTTTAAATTTGCCGGTAATTTGCTCTGCCATTGGATCTTTTTCTAAATCACCAAAATACATTAATGACACAGCCTTATCACCATCACCGGAAGCGACAGCTTCAATAAATTCAACCGCGGCTTTTCCTGCTTCGTCTTGTTTATCACCACATGCAGATAATGTCATCATTGCCACCGCAAGAAACATAAATCCCATCATTTTCTTTAACATAAATTCACCATCACCATAAATATTTAATTTAATACAATAAGCATCTTATATAAAAAGGAAAACCATCTCATATAACACACTAATTTATTTATAAACTATGTTTGTGCAATAGAAAAATAACTTTTCTATCGCGGAATTATACG
>NZ_CAWPAV010000199.1:0-13999 GCF_963885725.1 Proteus sp. G4380 | reverse complement strand
ACTCATATAGTGTTAATCGTATATTAATGTTCAATAAAAATGAGTTTTCTGATTAAAATAAAATAAATTCTAGCTGTATATAAGCTCTAAATGCTTATTTAATCAACACTATGGCTAAAAAACATCAATACTATATTCTAAATACCTGTATAAGTTAGTGATTTACTCTAAAGAAAAGCTAAGAATTTTTTCAAATTTATATAAAAAGCATTATTTATCACAAAAATCACAGTTCGATTGTTTTCCAACCAAAAAAATATTTACTATTCATCTTTAATGATAAAAATCAAAAACCATGCTTTGTAAAAGGAAATACTTTGGTGTAAAACTAAATTTAGTTTTTACTTATATCGCATTAAGCAAAATTTTCTGCCACGTATCTATTAGGAAGCACTATGAAATATCAAGATGTAACAAAAACCCCCTGTGAGAACGCTTATTTTCTAGTCTTTAATCTTATTAACTCATCGGAAACCCGCCCTACTCTTATCGACTTTTGTAATAATCTATCAGGTCTTCTTCGTAGTATGAGAACCCGTTTCCCTGAATTAGACGTAAGTTGTGTGATGGGATTTGGTGCTGATGCATGGTCTAAACTATTCCCTAATCAAGCTAAACCGCGAGAATTAAATACCTTTAAGCAAATCAACGGCGATGTGTATACCGCAGTATCGACACCTGGCGATCTGTTTTTTCACATACGGGCACTAAAGGTATCCGCTTGTTATGAATTAGCTGCAATTATTAGCCAAAAATTAAACTCTATTGCCACCTCAGAAGATGAAGTACATGGTTTCCGCTATTTTGATGGTCGCTCAATTATTGGCTTTGTGGATGGAACAGAAAATCCTGAGTTTGAAGATGAGCGTGTCGCTTATGCGGTTATTGGTGATGAAGATCCACTGTTTACCGGTGGAAGTTATGCATTTGTACAAAAATACATTCATGATATGGCGGCTTGGGAAAACCAATCTCTCATCGAGCAAGAAAAAGTGATCGGTAGGCATAAATTCAATGATGTTGAACTAACTGATGAAGAAAAAGATCCAGGCTCACACAATGTCGTCACCAATATTCAAGATGAAAACGGTGATGATTTAAAAATCGTACGAGCAAATATGCCGTTTTCAAATCCCTCCAAAAATGAATATGGTACCTATTTTATTGGTTATGCTCGCTATTTCTCAACAACAAACCGTATGTTAGAAAATATGTTTGCAGGAACACCTGAAGGACATACCGATAAACTACTAAAATTTAGTACCCCCGTCACGGGCACATTATTCTTTGTCCCATCTCCGGCGTTTTTAGATGATATAGAATAAAAGTTGATTATCAGTACAAACAAAAAGCTAATAGCAATAGCTCATACACTGCTCTATATTCGGTAAGAACAAGAAAGAGCTATTGCTATTCAATATAATGACGGCATTTACTTACAATATTAAGCGCCTGATCAGTCAACCAATACCCGCAAAATAGCACTTCCTTGAAAACTACCTTCAACAGGGTTTCTTATATCATTAGGATGAAAGGTTGATGTGATAGAAAATGTTTTTGCAGCACCTGCGTTAAGTTTAAATTTACCTTTATATTCGGTATCGTTATATTTCAACTCACAAGAGCCACCATTACCACATTTTGTATAGTTTTCCGTTTTTCCAGAAACAGGTGCACTTCCTATTAATGAAACGGATACTGATGCATCATAATCACACGTTAGTTGATAGTTATAAGGTGGCGTCACATTGTTAATAGATTCTTCTGGGGTCATATTTCCATGAGATAAGTTAATAACTTGGTTTTTAATATTACATTTACTTGTGATACTCACAGGAATATTAATATAACTATTCATATAAGGCTTCATTGCATTACCAAATTGAAGATAACCCGTACTGTTACCACCAGACCCTTTATTTTCTTCATAAGCCCATGCAAAAGGAATATTTAAATTATATGATCCCGGATAAGCCGTCGCTCTGGACACTGCCACAGTTAATGACATAGAACGATCTAACGGAAGCACTGCAGAACCTAATCCCCAAACGGTTCCAACACTATGGCAACCACTCGGTGACTGCTTAGCATAATAATTTGGCCCTACATAAACCTGATTATTGTTATTATTGGTACCTGCTAGTGTCCAAGAGAGATTGGACAAATAATAGCTCAATCCTGATGAATGTTTTTGCCAAGTATTTGTTTGTGGCAATCTAATCCAATAGCGGTAATTTCCTTCTTCTGCCATTGAGCCTGAACCACTACAGTAAGAAGCGATAACCCGCCACCCTTTAACCTGAGGTATGGTCACCTTAATTACACCACTGGCGTTAGCATCTGTCACATTAAGCGCAGGGGCTGTTGCTGATGCAGTACTACCATTTGACGGTACATGCAAAAAATTTTGTTGCCAGCCTACCGCATATGGTGTGGCTAAAGAAAATAAAGCTATTCCTATTAATGTCTTATTCATTTAAACCGTCCTACTTTTTAGGATTACATAAACCTCAGTCTCTGATACTTATCATTGACTCTGTTTTAGGTTTAGTTATAAACAATGCTTAATGATGCGGAGGCCGTAAAATTTCCAGGAGATAAATCAGCAGTACCTGTTTTAAAAGGAACAGCAGTAATAGTAAATTGGCTCCTGTCTTGCCCTGTATTAGAAAAACCTTTTGTAATGGCATAACCTCGAGGGGCTGAACCATTCAAACGCAAAGGATTATTCTCATCAACACTCTCTCCTTGATATAAGGCAAGGCCAAATCGATTTGAATTCACGCTATCTGCGGAAACTTTAAGCACATTATCAGGCGCTCCAGCTAACTGAATGCCAGATACTTTGACGTAAGGTGAGCCCTTAAAATAAGTACATGTAATAGGAATATTTTTTGTGATAGCGCTTGTTTGACCATCGACTTTATAAGTCATTATTTGATTAAAAGAAAACTGTATAGGGATATTATTATTAACAACACAAGGTGGAACATAAATAGCGCCTGTAATAGCTATATTTATATCAACTGCCCGTGCAGTTCCTGATAGTAAATATAAAAAAATAGGCAGTATAAAATATTTACTTTTATTCATAAGAAACCTCAAATTCTACCGTGGCATTATAAACTCCAGGTACAACACTTTTTTCCTGTATTGCTTTTGGTGTCGCTTCAACAAATGCATTAAAGGTTAGCAACATCGTGCCATCGTTAAGTTGAGTTCCATTTCCACCGTTATGGTTTTCACCTAAAGTAATACGTTGGTTTCCATCTATATCAATTAATCCAATGGCTAACTTACTTTTATTAACGCCAGAAGAAAGTGTAAGGTACTTTTGTTGTTCAGCCCCCATCTCTGGCTCTGGCTGCCCATTAAATTTAATTTTCACTGATTTCCATAACGATTTTGCATCACATTGGATCAGTTTAATGGTAAATTTTTCTGCAGGTCTAACCGCAGGATATTTCCAATAATCCCTTGGTGTACTATTTAAAAAAACCACATTTTGATTTAAACTTGGCTGATCAATTCTACATGGCGTATCAATCAAAGTACCATCAAAATTCATTGTTGTAGCCGCATTTGCAACAGGTAAAAAAATAAGCATAAAAAATAATATTTTTACCCATTCTCTATAAAAATAAATAACCATATGATCTACCTTAAATTAATTATACTGCAATTTAAGAGTTAATATATTTAACTTCCGGTCAAGAATATTTCTCTTTATTTCATCTGAAAAGAGGTAATTCAAAATAACATTATCTTTATAATGCTTTAATCTATTCATTCTTATATCAATATTTTCTACGTTATCGTTGATTTTATTTGTGAAACTTAACACACTAGTAAACGCAGGTTTACTATTTGAGCTGTTTTTAAAATCACTATAAATATTACAACCACCAATAACGACATCAATATCTTTTATGTATAGCTCTTTTAAACTAATTTCATTCGAAATAAGCTCACAAGGAGCATTTAAAAATGAGCCTTTTATATATATAAAACCATGTTGATTTTTTTCATTTTGATTATAAAAATCAATTTTTGCTCTATTAATATTAAAGAATGATTTATCTCGAGCAACAGGTTCTGCAAAGCCAATTTGAGAAATAAAAAGGCCATTAATGTAAAGCATCAACATAAAAATAAATTTTCTATTCTTCACCTTTCTATCTCCAAAATCAGTTTTTATTTTTTCTCTGCTACACAACGATTAGCTTGACATTGAAATTTAATTGTCGGTCTTCCACCATAATCATTTATATAAGATAAGTATGGCGTTGAGTACACTTTACTATTAACCCTTTGTGACGATTTAGGGGCAATCATGACTGCATTAAACTCAGAATCAACCGCTTCTTTCTTTGAACCACCAATACCGAATACAGTGACGTAATAAGGTGTTGGATTCTCTATTTCATAACCGTCAGATAGCTTATTTAAAACTAATTGATCTTGCCAAATAGCATTTGGCTCTCTCAATATTTGTTTCGGTCTATAAAACAATTTTATTTTTGTATGTAAGGCAATTTGTAATACATTATTGTCTTCAGCTTTAGGTGGAACTTCTCTAACATTAAAATAAAATAATGTTTCTCTATCGTTAGGTAACTTTTCAATATCTGGTGTCGCAGATACTTTAATTAACGCTTTATCACCAGGCTCTAATCGCTGAACTAATGGTGTGGCAATTAATGGCCCTAGCTCAATTTTTTCATTCTTATCATTTTCAATCCATGTTTGGGCTAAATAAGGTAATTGTTTATTATCATTAGTAATATTAATAACTAATGCATTTGACCCACCTTCGTATATAGCTCTTGTTCTATCTAAAGAAATTGCTGCATAGGAGTTTGATGTAACCATTAATCCTAATAATAAAAATGATATTTTTTTCATTTCAAGACCTTTGTCGTTTATTAATTACCGATATTTATTTTTCACACAATAATAATATCTTATTACTCGGTTCTATTTTATTTGGAAGTTTAGCGACACATTGTTGTTCAGCTCCCCAAGATACTCTAATTTCTTCATTTGGGTTAATACCTGTTAGCCAAGCAAAACCATCATCACTAATTATTCCTAGCTCTCGTCCTTTAGCATTACTAATTATTGAACCAAATGGTGGATAAGAGTTATCAGCTAACCTAATTATTGCAAAGGCCTTCTCACCTTTTAACACTTCAAATTTTCTATAACCAATAGCACCTTCAGTTAATGAAGATTCTACAATCGCCTGTGTCGCTTCTATATTATTAGGTAATTTAGTTAAATCGATCGTTGTTTCATTGCGATAATAACTATTAATATCGGTAACAACACCATAACCCCAATTATTGGTTGTTACACGGCCACCATCAACTGGTACTCCTGCAACACCTTCAGTATCAACTAATAAGCGAGTACCACCATTAAATCCATCTGGGTGAAGCGCTGCTCCTTTAGCGGTAATCGTTAAGCCCCCATTAGCAGAAAAACCAAATGATGAGGTATTTTTATTTGAGATAGTAGCATTCGCATTAATATTAGCGATTGAAGTATAGCGTCCATAATAGCCAGAGAAGCTTGAACTACTATCCATATCATCGCCATATGTCGTTGAAACATTTAAATTATAATTAGCTAAGTTATCTTCCGTGGTATTAAAGTACCCTATATTATGCGTATAGTTCCCCGAATTTCTTGAGCCATCATAATTTATAAATCCTCTATTATTCTCTAATGGAATACTGACTCTTGCAAAGAAGACATCATTATCTTTGCCATAGTATTTAGATCTCGATGCAGATAAATTTAATGAAATATTTTTAACTGCAAAAACATCCATATATTTATTTAAGTTAATAGAATAATAATCGGAATTACTTTGATCCCAATATGTCTGATGATTATATTGCACCCCAATTGATGTGTTATATTCAGAAAGACCTTTATTAAAGGTTACTGTATAGAGTTCTTTCTCTTTTCCAGTAAAATCATCACGATAACGTGCATCTAAATAATTTTGCATCGTCATATAATTACGTTCATTAAATCGGTATCCAGCGAAGGTTACATCCGCATCCAAATTATCAAAACGTTTAGAGTAACTGACTCGCCATGACTTACCTTGCATAGTGCCACGATCAGGTAATCGAGCATAAGATTGTGTAATATCGGCAGATACCGCACCGAAAGCGAACATATCGCGCCCAACCCCAAGTGCTACACTATTATAATCACCGGCGAAAATGGTACCACCATACATAGTCCAAGCATTACTTAAACCAAAAGCAGCTTCAGTCGTACCAAATATAGGTCCTTCTGTATTATGTAATTTATCTCTAGAGCGTCCTGCAACAACCTTATAACGAACTTGTCCCGGTCTTGTTAAATAAGGAACATAGGCTGTATCAATTTGAAATTTATTCGTCTTTCCATTTTGCTCAATAATCTCAACATCCAATTTACCACGCACCGAACTGTCTAAATCTTGAATGGCAAATGGACCTGCGGGTACTGTTGAATCGTAAAGAATACGTCCTTGATGCTTAACAACTACCCTTGCGTTAGTTTCAGCGATCCCTGTAACTTGTGGTGCATATCCCCTTAGTTGAGGAGAGAGCATCCGATCATCACTTTCTAAACTAATCCCCGTATAACGCCAGGAATTAAATATATTGGAGTTTATAAAGTTTTCACCGATGGTTAGGTTAGACTTTAAACTGCGGATCGCGCGATATCCATAAACTCGAGTAAAATTTAATAAATCTTTATTGTTTTCCGCATCACCAGAGGTTCGATTATAATTCCCTTGATAATCAGAACGAATACGCCAGCTACCGAAGTTATAACCAACAGTACCATTGTAATAAATACTTTGCGTATTGCTTCCTTCATGAGGGATATTAACATTGGTGTTAATATTATAATCAAGGATCAAACCTGAGATCCCATCATCCCAGCGAGATGGTGGTAACCAAGTAGCACTTGTATACTCAAGCCATATTTGAGGTATTTTAATTGATAATATACCTTCATTTAATTTTGTTGTAACTTCAACACCATCTAGGCTTAATAAGTCAATACATTTTCCATCATTCCATGTTGGTAGATTATTTTCTATTTTTTCCTTTAATCCTAAAGATGAAATAATATCACCTGTTAAACAGGCTTGAGATAACAGTTTTTTATTTTCATCTTGAGATTTATTTTCTCTTTCTAATACGTTAACAGTATATGTTGATGAACCGATCCCTTGTCCATTAAGTACTAAGTTAAGCTGATATTTACCCGGTAAAATATAACCGGCTTCACTAAACCTAGCAAAGTTAATATTATCTTTAGATTTAGAGTCAACAACATCTAAGTTAAACTCTACAGAATATACATTTTGAGAATAAATTATAAATAATATAGTTGCCAAAATGCTTGTAGATCTTCCACTCATATTCTCTCTGTTCATATTGGCTAATAACCTTAATTATTTAAGTCTTAAAGTTTTAATGAGAAGTTGAAAGCAGCTAATCATTCATAATTTATTTTGAATAAAACGCTTGCATAATAATCACCAGGAGTAATTACATCCAACTTTTTTACAACGTCTATTTTGTAATATAGATATGTATTATCCCCATCAACATATATTAATGGTAATGACTCTCCAGAATTAGCGCTATATCCATATTCATCTATTATTTTAAAATAGACTTCATCACTGTTATTAAATGAAAATAAATCAGCTTTAGATCCACTAACATCTGAATAAAATGTTAACGTAACGCCTTTCACTTTATCGATATTTTTAGTCTTATTAATAAATTGGCAATCAGATAATTTTATTTTTATTTTTTTACTCGCTAATAAATCATCATTATTGTTCATTTTATTAACAGGTATAGTACCTAGATCAACCAATTGATATTTACTATCCATATCTAATGTGCAAGCAGGCGAAATTACTTTTCCTAAAAACTTTGCTGTTCCTTGCCACCAAACTTTATCTGATGGGATATATTTATCCAATACAGCTCCGCTTGCATATGTTGAAAAGATTTTAGTGAAAAATAATAATATTATGATTTTTTTAAACATAGATTTTGGCCTTAAATAATCGAGAGCAGATTAACTGCTCTCGTTAAATTTAATATTTTTTATTCATAGGCTAATGTGAAGTTTGTTGTAGCGTTAAACTCACCTTCAGCAATTGTTCCGTTTGTTGCTTTCTTAGCCCAAGCTGTATACATCAGCGTATTATCATTATTACCCAGTGCTTGTAATTCACCTGCTTCATTGAATTTAACCATTGAACCAGTTGTTGTTCCTGAAATAACAATAGCAGTCCCTGTATTACCAGTTGTTGCTAACTCTTCTGTTGCACCAGTAATAGTATTTCCATTAAAGGTTACTTTTACGCCTTTATAAGAACCTGCAGCACCAGTATCAGAACCGGCTTTAGTTAAATCACAATTAACCAATTTAATTGGGATTTGTTTAACTTGAGAAATACCATCTTTCTCTAATAGGCTTTTGCTGATTTGACCAAAATCGATAGCTTGGTTAGCACTTTCGGTAGCAATACCACAAGGTGCATCAATAACTTTACCAGTGAAAGTAATAGTACCATCACCTGAAGCCGCTTGAGCAACAGTCGCAGAAAAAGCCATTGATGCAATAGCGAACATCGCTAATTTATTCAATTTCATATTTTTACCTTTATATTTAACGTAGGAATTAAAGCGTTAAAAAATTAACTATGATATATAGTTACACACATTATCCTCATCCCATCCAGAGATGATATTGTTACTTCCATTACTTTTAAAAACTTATGACTATTTAAATTTTTATATAAAATTTAAACTGTATTTGTACAGATGATATAAATCATCTAAACACGCAAATAGAATGGAAACGAATCACTATTTTTTAATTTATGTTTTATAATATCTACGACAAGAACTTTTCGATAAAACTCAGACCAGTCAGCATCCAATAATTTTAATATCATATCTAATGTTTCAATATTGATACTTGTTATTCCATTTTCATATCTTGATATTTGTTGCTGACTCACATCAAGTAATTCGCCTAATTGGGCTCCTGTTAGAGATTTACGTATACGAGATTCTCTAATAAAATTTCCAATATTCTTCCTTAATAATAAAGAATCAGATCCTCTATTCTTATCGATATTCATGAAAAGCCACCTTCGTATATGTAAATTACCACTTACTTTATTCTCATTAATAAATTTAAATAGAAAAATTTAAAATACGATTTACATCTGATTTGCAGAGACAATAGTTTGCTTATCAATTTATGTAAACATGTTTAAAACGATAGATAATCAAAATACGATAGTTTACAACTATTGTTTGTTAAATATTTATCTATTTTTTGTTTCATGTATGTAGAAAAAAATGAATAAATTCAATAGTAAAATTACTTAGTCTAAATTCGTTAATAAATGCAATTTTACACGCACTGCGTGTTAATTATTTTCACTTAAGTTAAATTAATTTAGTTTGCTTTAATTTTTGCGATATATTTACAATCAAAAAAAGAGCATCTCAATAAGATAAAATTAAGTAATTGATGTTTTTTTAATAATTACAACGTTCATTTTGCTTAAAATAACACGGCTATATTGATTAGATATCCCCATCAAAGTGGGTAAAAATTATGATGAGAAAAATCGGTTTTGCTCAAATTCGCAAATCAATTTTTTTAAAATCATACTAATTCAGATATAAAAATAGCTGGTGTCTATCTCAAAAATAAGATTAGTAACAGGGTTTACTGACAATGTCGATTAAAAATCAGACGACCAAGCAGAAAAAGAAGATGTAAAATGGGGTGGATAATGTGAGAAAAGACAATATGGGGGCTTAAAGATAACGCCCAATAAACCATCTGGGCGTTTAATCGTTTCATTATATCAAGTCAGATCATTACTTATTTATTTGCGTCCTTTTTTAAGGTCTCAAATTGTGTTTGATTTAGGCCAAAATCGCCAAATTTAAGTAACGCAGGATCATGGAAGTCACTACCGCCACTTTTTAGCAAACCAAATTTATTAGCATAGTTTTGGGTCAGTTCATAGTCGATAGGTTTCATTCTAGAATGACTTATTTCTAATCCTTTCAATCCAAACTGGACATATTTTTCTATTTCATCATAGTTGTCATAGACACATGGGTGAGCAAGTATAGGAATACCACCGTCTTGTAAGATAGCAGCAATTCCTTCATCAACAGGGATATACCCCATTTTTAAGTCTGTTTCTATTTTTGTTTTAGAGCCAAAAAGTTGTTTATAACGCTCTTTGGTCATTTCCTCTGGATATTTTTCTCTCAATGCTTGGAATATATTCATTTTAAAAACGATATTATATTTTGAGAACTTTTTCGCATCTTCATAACAAATATCGTAGCCTTGTTGATTGAGAGATAATATTAATTCTCGGTGAAACTGATCACGACAGTTGAGAGTGTTATCACACAGCTTGTCAACGTTGGGCGTTTTTTCGTTAAGCCAAAGTCCCACTACATGGACTTTTTTATAAACGTCAAAGTCATAACAACTCATTTCAACACCTTTGACGATATTTAATCCAAGACGCTCCCCTTCTCGGTAAATTTCGTCATAATGATTGGTAGTATCGTGATCGGTGATCGCAATAGTCTTAATGCCGTTTCTAAATGCATTTTCAAGGACATCTTTTATTTCACAAACACCATCACTATGGTTTGTGTGAACATGTAAATCAGCATAGATCATGAAGAAGTACCTCTGTTAATTCTTCCATTAAAAATAGTCGCGCAATAATCGTTAGTTACCATAAGCTTGTTATTCATATTGTTTTAACCCACGGTTAGTAAAACTGTATTTTGGTCGACATGTTTTTTATCGGTCTGAACAACGTCTAGCTTATGATCATCATTAGTAATGATGATCATCGTTGTTGGATCATAGCCTGCGGCTATTATCGCATCTAAATCAAATTCAATTAGCGTATCACCTTTTGTCACCTTCTGACCTTTAACGACACAGCATGTGAAGTGCTGTCCCGCTAAGTTAACGGTATCAATCCCCACATGGATCAGCATTTCAATATTGTTAACCAGTGTTAAGCCAATCGCATGACCAGAAGAAAAGGTAATATCAACAACGCCATCTGCAGGTGCAATCACTTTTCCTGTTGTGGGGATAATTGCCATGCCAGGTCCCATAATGCCAGAGGCAAATGTTTCATCATTAACCTCTGAAAGTGCAACCGTTTTACCTTGCAGAGGTGAAATTAACCCAACAGGTAATTTACTATTCGCTATTTGTGGTTTTTTGTTGGTTGATGCAGCTTGTTTATTATTTTCTTCTTCGTCACGGATTGGGTCATCAGTAGGATCATCAAAACCAATAATAAGCGTTGCAATAAAAGTGGCTACACTGGCAATCAATAAGGTGATTATTGCATTTACTACTTGGTTATCTGTATCAGATATCCACATTGGTAAACTTAATAACCCCGGAGTGACATAGACAAACGCTTTTAACTTAACAATACCAGCAAATAATCCTGCAATAGCACCACCAATCATACAAGCGTACATTGGTTTTTTCAGTTTGAGGTTCACCCCATACATAGCGGGTTCAGTTATACCACCAAAAAAAGCGGTAATACTGGCAGAAAAAGCTAATTGTTTTAAGGTTTTATTTTTAGTACGCACAGAAACAGCTAAAGAAGCAGCAGCCTGAGACATGTTGGAGCATAGCGCCATCACACGAATAATCGGGTCAAAACCTTTTTGCTCCACTAACATAATACTGACAGGACTAAGTGCTTTATGCATACCAATAGATACTAACCATGGATAAATAGCCACTAATAATGGAATAGCAATAAAACCAGTGTGCTCTTGGATTAAGATCACCCCATCAGCAATTAATTGAGCGAACCATGAAGTGACAGGACCGACCGCAATCAACGCAATAGGTGTCGAAACTAAAATCACCAATAAAGGCACCATAAATACTTTAACCATTTCTGGCACAATACGAACAATAAAGCGTTCAATATAAGACATCATCCAAACAGTAATTAAGGCAGGGATCAGTTGAGATGAATATTTAACCAAAGCGACAGGAATATGCATAAATTCGACAGGCTCACCGGCTTTAACTAAGCTTGTCCATTCAGGGCTGACCATCGCTAAACAGACCATAGCAGCTAAATATTGGTTACAATTAAATATTTTCGCCGCCGAGAAACCAATAAATACCGGCATAAAATAGAAGGCCGTATTAAAGATAAAGTTAAGGATATAATAGGTTTGGTCATTTTTATCCAACCAACCAAGCATCGTTAATACAATAAGTAACACTTTCCCCATACCGGCACCCGCTAACAGAGGGATAACCGGAGCGATAGAGCCAGTAATTGCTGATAATATTTTATTTACGATAGACTGTTTCTTCTGGTCTTTATTATTATCATGAGGAGTATTATTTGTTTTTATCATTTTTGTTAGTTCATTAAATACTTTATCAACATCATTACCGATAACCAGTTGATATTGTCCTCCCTTCATCACATCAGATAATATTTTACTATTTGCTTTGGCTTTTGAAGGATCAATTTTATCTTCATTATGTAATGTAAAACGTAATCGAGTCGAGCAGTGTACTAATGACTTTATATTATCCTCGCCACCAACAATAGCGAGAATTTGTTTTGCAAATTCTTTATAATTCATAGCATTGCCTTTTATTTATTCTGTAAAAATAAATTAAAGATATATGGATAAAGTTGGTTATCGCCTAACCAACTAAATTTAAATGATTTATTATTACGGCATATTTTTTATTTATTCATCTTTTTATTATCCTCTGCAATTTTTGCAATATGGATTATTAGATATAAAATTTCATTGTCATCTAAGGTGCAATTATATTTATCTTTAATAAATTTACTTATTTTCAAACAGCACATATAAGGTTGATGGTACTTGTCTTTTATTATATCGAGTAACTCATTTTCTAAAGGTTCGTGATCATTTTCAGGTTGTGAAAATAATCGGATGGAGAAATAGCGAAGGTGTGTCACAAAACGACGATAATTTAACGATCCTATGTCGTACTCTATATTTAAATAATATTTGACTATATTAGTAATGCTTTGGATAAAGTGGGTCACTTTGTAGGTTTGCTGAATATTATCGTTTGTTCTAATACTGGCGATATGTAATGCAATAAATCCTGCTTCATCTTCTGGCATTGAAATGTTAAATCTATCATTAATTAATTTTAAGCCATAAAGACCAATATCAAACTCTTCACTATAAAAATTTTTTATCTCCCACAATATTTTATTTCTTATAAAAGTCCCTTCTTTATACCGTTCAATGCTGGCTTGAATATGGTCGATCAATGCAATATAGATACTATCTTGTGTATCTAAGGTCATTTTTTCTTTTGCATACTGAATAATATTGTCCGCAATTTCTACGTAATCTAACGTAATATTCGATAAAAGATCGAGCACTCTCTGCGGACAATTTTTAGGGCTTAAGATAAATTTTTTGGTTATTTGTTCAGATGTTATCTCATCACCTACTTTTTTGGCGTAGGCAATCCCTTTTCCCATGACGATAATTTCTTTTTCTGCTTCATCCAGAGAGATCACAACACTGTTATTTAATATTTTTTTAATTTTCATGTTCATCTGGCATGCTCAAAAATTTTCTTTTATTAAGGCTTAAAAACGCAAAAACCCATTTGTAGACAAAAAATACTTTTCATCTACAAATGGGTTTTGTGTAGTAAGCCAGGTACTATTACAATCCCTACGTTTACTAGGACGTTAACATGGGATATTTATATCGTCAAACTTAGCACAGTAAAGTTAGTAATAGATCACATATTTATCCGACTTATTAAAAAAAATTGTTTAAGGTAAGAACGATACCAGCTGATAGCTTTATATTTTAATTTATAACCATATGATAATATT
>NZ_CAWPAV010000198.1:0-9196 GCF_963885725.1 Proteus sp. G4380 | reverse complement strand
AATTATAGATAACAAACATTAAAATCAATTTATAATATCTAAAATTAAAAAATGCGCGCAAGTTAACACTTTTTAACATTTTAAAGTCTATTTATTAACCTTTACAGAACTAAAAACTCCTTAAAAAGTACATAAAAAGCTTCGAATACTCTAATAAACCTGATAATAACGGCTGAAATTACTATTTATAGTCACATCATTACAAGAATTAACTAAGAGATGTTAAAAAAGAAGTCTATTTGTGACTAAGCGGTATGATAATAAAATAGGAGAAAAGCCTAATAATAGCGTAGTAAATAATAGAAAAATAATAAATGGGTGTATTAGAAGAGATAAAATAAGTCAGCTTTCAACATAAAAAAACGGCAAGGTTGCCCTTGCCCTACCAATAAGGTAATCAATCAAAGAAATGTAATATCTAGCAAAACATCAATATGTCATATCGACTTAATATCAATAATGAAAAGCATCAGGTGTTGCTTGAGCAATAACATAATTGCGCTTATCTATTCCTTTATTATTTAATGAAGGCTTTTTTACGTAACAATCCTCAAAAAACCAATAAATGGGTGTATTCAAATAGAGAGCTAACAGCACTAAATGTCTGAGATCTATTTTGTTCATACCTCGTTCATAGCGAGAAAATTGTTGCTGGCTGACACCAATTTTTTTAGCCAGTTGCATACCGGTATAACCCAGCTCTTTACGTTTTTTTTGGATCTTTTTACCTACAGAAGCATTTACATCTATATTCGCAAAATCAAAATTCATCATCATAATATTCACCCATTATCATGATTAAGGCATGGTTAAAATAATTGAACCGGAACCGGAGAAACGACCAGGAGCTACCCGTCCATTCGTGCGTAGCGTTGAACTCACAGAGACTGGCGCTGAACCGCCTGCTGGGACATTTACCGTAACGCCTTTTTCACCAGGATAATTGTTTAGATATAAATCAGCATATAAACTCTTATCTGCACGCAGAGGTACCCGCCCACTATCAGAGCCAGATGCGATAACCAACACTTTCATTGCTAAATTACAGGTTACATTGATTGTTTCAGAGCGCTTAGCACCACTTAAACTAGCTTCATCAATATCACCATAGTTAAGGTTCACCGCACCTTCAGATATTTTACAAGCACCCACTGGTGGTGGTGCGATACCGCATAGTGAACCTGGTAAGAGTTTTCCTCGAGGTGATATACCACTTGAATTCGGTTGATAAAATAATCCCACACACTCTTGATTAGAGTTTAATGAAGGCCCTCTGTGGGTGGTTTGCCCTTCAATAGGGAATGATCTATTTTTAAGTACTACATCACGAACTTCAGCTAAAGTACGTAGTTTTTCAATTCGAGCAATCTGAAATGCAGGATTTCCCCCAGTACCATTTACTGTATGTTTATGGTTCACTGTGACATAACACACAGGCCAACCATAACAAGGATTTAATATTCCTGAGGTTTCTGGATCCCAACGCTCAATAACATAAGTGTAAGTGGCGTTAGAAGGTGTCCCTGTTGATTCTGTTATATAAGAAAAAATAGAGGCCATCGCAGGTGCTGAGAAAAGCCCCGCTATTAAGATAAATATCGCCGGAAATCGTTTAAATATAAACATGTAAAACCTCAATCTTCATTATCAGTCATAATTCAAATAGAAGGTGGCTATTGCACTAAAAGGACCACGTTTAATCGACTTATTCGCAATCGCATCCGGCTCACCTTGAATAAAGGCATAAAAATTCAAAATAGTGTCACCCGCAGTTAATGACATCTTGTCTGTTTCTTTATTTATAGGTAGAGCATTACCATTTTCAGACTCTAATCCCACCGCAATACCAGAAGCTTGGCTGCCCGGACTTATTGCCAAAAATCCTTCTCCTGCCATTGCTTGATTTTCCTCTCCTTTAAAGGTTATTTTGACGCTTTTACCGATTGAGAGATCGCATTCTGACAGACGTAATTGAAATAACTTGCTTGGCGTTCTTTTATAGGCATAAAGGTTTTTATCAGGAATATTGCCAAAATCGAGTACCACGGTTTCATCACCCGGTTTTATGGTACAAGGCTCATCAACTAATATGCCGTGAAAATAGAGGTTGTCCGGTATTGCAAAAGCCGCTGAAGTTAACCCTATTGATACAGATAGACCCAATATGAACCGGATCGATAATGTTTTTATTTTCATCAAAACGCTCCTATTGGTATTCTGCTAATAAGGTGGCTGAGACTTCAAATGCCCCTTCAGGCAATGTACTTCCCGGTCTTTTTACTGGAACAGCTTGAATAACCGGAGGCGAATCTGGTGAAATCGCAATACGCTCATTTAGCTTAAAAGGCTTACCATCTTGAGTTAAATGAATACCTAAATCGGGAATATTGGTTTGCAACGCCGCCTCATCAAACTGGGTTTTAGGTCCGATAATTGATAATCCCAAATCCCAACCTTTTAAATTAGCGTCGCATACCAAGGTATAATTCACCGATTCGGTATAGTTAATACCATCAACTTTATTAATACCGACGTTCTTACCAAAAAAAACCTCAATTCGTTCGTCATTGCTGATAACACAAGGAGGTGGCACTAATAATGTTCCGAATAATTTTAAATTAGGCGAGTCGGCCGCCATTACTGCTGTAGAATTTAGTAATATAATCAGACAAATAGATTGCAATTTATTCATCGTGTTGCCCCTTTACTGATAATCTACATGAAGTGTGGCATTGGCAACAAAATCTCCACCAACTAGTGTTTCTCTATTATCACGCACAGGGATCGCTTCTAGTTTAGGCAAATTGGGATAGGTAAATTTAACCGCTGAGCCTAATCCTAATAATTTACCTTGATAAAGAATGCGTACCCCTAATCCCGTAATATTAGTTTGTAGGGCATTACTATCGAACCCTGTTGCATTACCTGTTATATAGACTTTCATGGCGTTAGTCGGTCTTTTTTGGCAAGTCGCGGTATATTCGATAGGTTGCTTATAATTGCTATCATTAATACGCGTACTCATTACTTCGCCAAAATTCACCTCGATCATCTTGCCGTCATTGATTAAGCAAGGAGGTGGAGCGATGACGTTTCCAGTAATATTGATATAAACAATCCCGGGGGTCGCTCTTATTACTGCTCCTGCAGGTAAGTTAGCAACAGCAGTAGAACTCAGGCCTCCAGTAAATGTTGCCAGAATAAAAACCAACACTGCCTTGCTTGGGCTAAACCACTGTTCCATAACCATAAATCAGACCTATTTAGTTTCCAGCTGCCGTTTCTGTTACTTTGCATTGATTGCCACTACAGGTGAATTTCATCTGAGGGCGACCGCCATAATCATTGATGTAGCTCAATACCGGTGAAGCACCAAACATGGAAGCACTCAGATTTATCGTGCCGCTACTTTTAGGTGCGATCATTAATGGTTCAAAGCCATCCAAGCTTTTTCCTTTCAAACTGGTTAATCCATCGACTAATGTCACATAGTAAGGCGTTGGATTATTCACTTCGAAGCGATCACCTTTTTTAGTTAAAGTGATCTGCTCTTGCCAAGGATTGGTTAAATCCGTTTGCGAGGCATAGATTGATGCAGGACGATAAAATAATTTGATCCGCGTTTGTAATGCAATTTGCAGTACATTAGGCTTATTACTACGTGGTGGAATTTCACGTAGGTTAAAATAGAAAACACTTTCTCTATCTTGTGGTAATTTGGCTATATCAGGTAATGATTGCACCTTAATCTGACTTTTATCACCCGGTTCAATACGTTGGATCGGGGGTAAAACAATCAGTGGGCTTTCAATACGTTCGCCGTTTTCATTTTCCATCCAGCCTTGAGCAAGATAAGGCAAGTCCTTATTTTGATTG
Organism: Proteus sp. G4380; assembly: GCF_963885725.1. Taxonomy (NCBI): domain Bacteria; kingdom Pseudomonadati; phylum Pseudomonadota; class Gammaproteobacteria; order Enterobacterales; family Morganellaceae; genus Proteus; species Proteus sp. G4380. Next base: position 5,320 of record NZ_CAWPAV010000198.1, on the reverse strand, counting down.
CTGACATTTAAACTAATCGATTTTTCGGCACCATTAAAAATGACACGAGTTCGATCTAGCGCAATGGCAGCAACAGCTTGATGAGTAAATGCCATTCCCATTAACAAAGTGGTTGCAACAATGCATGAGCGTTTTAATAACATCATCTTTAATTACTCTTTGTCTGAAGTTGTTTTTATCTTTATTTCCTGTTCCTTAACCTTAACGAGATAGAAACTTCGTTTTAGGTAAGGAGACTTCTCTTTGATTGAAAGTAGAGGTTGCTGTGCCATCATCACTACAGGTCAATAACAGTGATGAAATTTGCACATTCTCCACCAATGTTGGAATAAGTACTTTGCACTGCTCTTTACCACTCCAACGAACACTCAATACATCCCCGGTATTAATACCAGTTAGATAAACATTTCCACCATCATTAATGATGCCTAACTCACGCCCTTTTTCTGTTGTGACACTGGCGCCAAATGGTGGGAAGGTTCCATCTTTTAACCGAATAACCGCCATGGCTTTTTGCCCTTCGATAACATCAAATCGACGGTAACCAATCGCCCCTTCGGTTAGGGTTAATTGCTGAATTGAGCGTAATGCTTCGACATTCTCAGGTAATCGATTAAGATCGATACTCGCGCTACTACGGTAGTAATCATTAATATCTGGCAATACCGCTTTACCAAACATATTGGTATGGGAAATCGCACCAAAATTCTTCACGGGAATATTAGCGATGCCGTCTGTATCAATAAGTAAGCGAGTACTACCTGTACGACTAACGCGGTGTAATGCTCCACCTTTCGGCGTAAGTGTGGCACCACCTTGTAGCGATAAAGTGGCAGAGGTATATTCACCATTGATATGACTTGCACTGGCGGTGACTAAGGCCGCATCAGCATAATGCATAAAATAAGCATCGGCTGAAGGTTTACCATTGCTACTTACCCCAGCGCCAACACGATAACTGCTATTGTCATCAATTCGATCGTAATAGCTGACATTATGAGAGTTACCGCTCTTATTAATGACAGTGTTGTAACTGATGGTCGCACGATCACCCCAAGGCATACTGACATTCATATAAACGCCATTATCATTGGTGCCATTAAATTTATTACGGAAAGCGGAGAGACTAAAATTGATATTTTTAAAACGACCAATATCCGCGCTTTTCGCTAACGATAAGTTGTAATTATCATTAGTTGGCTTATTCCAATATGTTTGGTGACTATAGTTTAAGTAAGTACTCAATCCCCAGTCAGGAAATTGCTTACTAAACATAATGGTATAAAGTTCTTTGTTATTATCAGCATTACCATCGCGATAGCGACGCTCTAAATACTGATCCATGGTCATAAAGTCGCGTTCTGAGAAGCGATAACCAGCAAAGGTGACTTGGCTATTAATAGCTTCAAAACGTTTTGAATAACTTAATCGATAAGAGCCACCGTTATAACGCTTATCATCACGAGGAATTTTTGCCCAAGAGTGAGTAGCATCAAAAGAGAGAGCACCAAAAGCCATTAAGTCACGGCCGATACCCGCAGACAAGGCGTTATAATCACCCGCAACAATTGATCCCCCATAAAGTGACCAACCGTTACTCACCCCCCATGAAAATTCCCCCATACCAAAAACGGGGCCTTCGGTATTATGGTCAATATTAGAAGGTTTACCTGCCGAGAATTTATATTGCACTCGTCCTGGTCGAGTTAAATAAGGAATACTTGCCGTATCCATTTGAAACTCTTGTACAGAGCCATCTTGCTCTTCGACACGTACATCTAATTTGCCACTAACCGCATCATTAATATCTTGAATACGAAATGGTCCTGGAGCAACTTGCGTCTCGTAGATCACTCGACCCTGTTGGCTAATTGTCACTTTGGCATTGGTTTTTGCTACACCTGTGACTTCTGGCGCATATCCACGTAAATTAGGTGGCAACATATTGTCGTCAGTTGCGAGATGAACCCCGGTAAAACGGAAACTATCAAAAATATCGGAGCGCGAGTAAGTCTCTCCCATGACAAAGCGCGCTTCCCATTGAGGGATAGCTCTATAGAGATAGTATTGATTCCATTTCCAGCTGTTTTCTGTACTTTGAGGGATCCCTGTCGTATGTTGGTAGCTCGCTTGCCAATCAGCGCGAAAACGCCAAGCACCTAAGTTCGCCCCTAACGTACCTAACCCAGTCACTTGCTGACGTTGTTTTCCTTTAGCAGGATCAGTCACATTTGCATTGACGTTATAATCAAAAAGTATCCCTGAAATACCGTCATCCCAACGAGAAGGCGGATCCCAGTTTGGTGCTGAATACTCCAAATAAGCTTGAGGTATCGTTAATAATAAATTACCACTACCTAAACTGGCATTTATTGTCATTCCGGGAATAGATGATGTATCAAGGCAAGTTTGATTATCGTTAAAACGAATTTTATCAAGCCACTCTGGTTTTAGTCCTAATTGACGAACTAATTCAGGAGGTAAGCAAGGTTCACTTCCTTTGGGATCATCTGCAGGTACAACATAATTAATGTTGTAGATATCGGGAAGTTCATTATTATTTATACGAACAACAAATTCGTAGCGCCCTGGCATAATATAGCCAGCTCGAGAGAAATCAGATAAATCGATATTTTGTTTATCTTTAAGATCTAAAATATCAGCATTAAACTCAATATCGCTATTCGCTAAAGCTGAATTTGAAAGACTGGATGCCCCAGTAACAATTAAATAGATCAATATAGCAACAGGCCGAATAGCATGCTTTTTTCTCTTTTCTCGCTTCTCTAAACAAACGGTTTTGAATGATCTAACCATAAATTATCCAACCCTGATCCATTTAATAGTATTCCAGCTTAAAGCGCAGCGTCGTACGGTAATTCCCCGCTTTTGGCGTATCGTTGTTTTTGACTATTCGAGCTTGGTACAGCAATGCCATTGACTGCGAATCAATGCCAACGGGCGGTAGGGGTTGTCCTGGAATAGCTTGTCGACCATAACGATCCGCTATCGCTAATGAAGCACCTTTGGCCTCACCGGATAACTCAAAGTTGCCATTTCCATTAGAAGGACCATCGAACGTTGCGATAAAACGTGGATTATCCGCTTCTTGCCCTTTCTGGCTAATTAGCGTACAGTCCGTTAATCTGATAGAAAAATATTCAATCGGTCCTTGACCTTCAGTGACTAACGTTGGGATAGATACCGTCGTTAGCGGGATCACTTGATCACTACTTCCCGCTGATATTGCACATGACGGCTCTAATATGGTTCCTTGTAGATTGAGCCACCCAAATCGCTGATGCATGTTTTTATCTTGTTTTACATCACTGGCTATCGTTGACGCAGTCACTAAACTGGCAACAAGGCATAGCAATAGTGGTGCCATCTTGCGATTCATATTTTTCTCCGTTAGTAAGAAAAATCATTAAAAGTAAAGACAGGAATTAAAGCTCTGTACTTCCTTGTACAGAACTTATTTTTTCTTACTGATAAGTCAGTGCGAAAGTTGCGATTGCAGTAAAGTCACCTGGAACAGCAGCTTCAGATGCAGAACCTTGTAAATAAGCAGCAAAGTTCAGATCATTGTTACCATCACGCAGGTTTTGAGCAGCACTTGGGGTGCCTAATTTGATTTGTTTACCACCCGCATCGGTGATAACAACAGCTGCATTTTTAGCGATACCTTCAATGCCTAAAGAACCTTCTAAAACTTCAGTTGCTTCAGAGCCAGTGAAAGTTGTTTGAACAGTTTTGTAAGTCTCTGTAGTACAATTTTCTAAAGAGATTTTAAAGTCACGAGAATTACTACGGCCACCATCTTTTAATGCAGCAGTAGAAATTTGACCTAGTGGAACTGTTTGATTTTCAGTATCAGGAGTAATTGAGCAAGGAGCATCAATGATTGAACCAACAAATTTAACAGTACCATGACCTTGATCTGCAGCTAAAGCAGAACCCGCAACAACAGATAAACCTAAACCAAGAACTAAAGCTAATTTATTTAATTTCATCTTTTTGTTTCCTGAAATATAAAGGATGAAGACATCTAAAATAATTAATTCATTTAGGATTGGATTATTCCTAATTGAATGGCTCATTTATTGAGCTCGGGAATTTTGGTATATTTAAGTCCACTTCAAACGCCACGAAATATCGTTAGAAACGAAACAAAATACACCAAATTGTTTACTATTATTCTCCGGCTTCTAACTTAAGTCAAATATATTATTGGGTATATATTCTTAATTATTTAACATATTGATATTAAACAATTTTTTAAAAAATCAAAATAATTTATTACTTTGTGCAAAACACTGAAATAAATTTTTTTACTTTTTTAACAAACTATAGTATTTGCACTTAGAATTATATCATCTTTTTCCTAAATTTTAAGATGAAAAAATCTAAATAGTCATACTTGCAAGATGAAAATCTTTAACTAAACAATTTGGTGTATTTTGATTGTTTCTCTAAATAGGTGTAAATATCACCTGCTATTCTCCTTTCTCTTACCTATCAATGGTTTTCGTTTTCTAAAAATTGGCAAACTTTCAATAAACTTGTTTAAAATTAACGAGTAAAAAAGAAAGTATAAAAAAAACACAACCCTTTATTGATGCATATTACTTGCTATAGTGATGCTGCAACTGACTTTTGTTGTTTATTATCTAATTGAAAAGGTTACGAAAATGAAGCAACGTAAATTTCTTACACGTTTTGAAGTGAATGCTATTTTAAAGTAAGCTAAGGAAGGTAGGTATCCCGAAAGAGATTACTGTATGTTTTTAATGTGTTTTTTACATGGTTTTCGTGTTAGCGAACTATGTAATTTAACATTAAGCGATATTGATCTAGAAAGTAGAATACTCTATGTCAGGCGTTTAAAAGGTGGGCTTTCAACAACACAACCTATTATTGATGAGGAATATGAAGCCTTATGCAACTGGTTGAAAAGTAGAGAAAACTGGAGAGAATCAGATTCTGAATGGGTATTTTTATCACAAAAAACGGGCCCCATTTCCCGTCAACAAGTTTATGGGTTATTACGCCGTTTAGGTAAAAAAGCCAATGTTTCTATTAGTCCACACCCTCATATGTTACGCCACGCCTGTGGCTACGCACTGGCGGATTTAGGCAGAGATACACGTTTAATTCAAGACTATTTAGGCCATCGCAATATTTCCCATACGGTTATTTATACAGCAAGTAACTCAAAACGATTTATCAATATGTGGGAAACGCGAAACTCACAATAGTTCTTTATTAATAGATTACTTAAAAAGTTAATATCAATAATTGAGTACGTTTTATTTTACAA
>NZ_CAWPAV010000197.1:0-40298 GCF_963885725.1 Proteus sp. G4380 | reverse complement strand
GCAAAAGTAAATGGAGCGTTAAATTTTATTTTTATCTGTTAACGCTAATAAAAATAAATAATACGTTATATTTACTTTTTACTTTGTTTATCCAGCCAGGCTAAAATTTTTTGATAAAATTTAAAAAATTTTTTCTTATTATTAATCAAATAATTATAGCTAATTTAGCCGGTTTTTACGTACTAAAATTGCGTCTCTCATAAGCGACTATGATCCATATCAACTTTAGGAGTAAGACCCTTTGCTACTATTATTGCGTGCTATAATTATTCCAACATATAAGAGAGTGTTAGTATGAAAGCTGACAGCCCTTTTAATTTATTATCACCTGCTGATATGGCAAAAGTTGCCGATGATGCATGTTGTTATAAAGCAAACAAACATATCCCAACAACTTACTTATCTGCTTTTACTGCGGGAATGTTTATTTCAATTGCGTTTGTTTTTTATATTACAGCGACTACAGGCACCGCATCTGTTCCATTTGGTCTCGCTAAACTCGTTGGAGGAATTTGTTTCTCTTTAGGCTTAATGCTCGTGGTTGTTTGTGGTGCAGACTTATTCACTTCAACTGTACTCACCATTATTCCTAAAGCGACAGGACGTATTTCTTGGGCTAAGATGTTCGCTAATTGGATAAATGTCTATATTGGTAACTTTATTGGCGCCCTGTTCTTTGTTGCCTTAATGTGGTTTGCAGGTCAATATGCAGCAGCTAATGGGTTATGGGGTCTGAATGTATTACAAACTGCACAGCATAAAGTTGAGCACACCTTTATTGAAGCAGTTTGTTTAGGTATTTTAGCTAATTTAATGGTTTGTCTTGCAGTTTGGATGAGTTATGCAGGTCGAACTTTAATTGATAAACTCTTTGCACTTATTTTACCTATCGGTATGTTTGTGGCGAGTGGCTTTGAGCACAGTATCGCTAACATGTTTCTTATTCCTTTAGGTATTGTAATTAAGAATTTTGCACCGGCAGAATTCTGGACTACAGTAGGTGCATCACCAGAACAATTTTCAAATCTAACAGTATCAAATTTCCTCGTTGATAATTTATTGCCAGTCACTATCGGTAATATTATCGGCGGAGCAGTCCTAGTCGGTCTGGTATACTGGTTAATGCATCTGCGCGGCGATAAACATTAATCCGTGCAGTTATGACTGATTTCTTAAGTTCCATTGTAAAAAGGTAGAAGTATCATGTCTGATTTAAATGAAAAATTTGCTGAAGCATGGAAAGGTTTTTCTGAAGGTGAATGGCAGAACAATGTTAATGTTCGTGACTTTATTCAAAAAAACTATACTCCATATGAAGGCGACGAATCTTTCCTAGCAGGTTCCACTAAAGCAACTGATACACTTTGGGAACAAGTTATGGAAGGCATCAAAATTGAAAACCGCACTCATGCGCCGGTTGATTTTGATACTTCTGTTGCTTCAACTATCACTTCACACGATGCGGGTTATATCGAAAAAGATTTAGAACAAATCGTCGGTTTACAGACTGATGCACCTCTAAAACGTGCAATCATCCCATTCGGTGGGATCCGTATGGTTGAAAGTTCTTGCCACGCTTATAACCGTGAGCTAGATCCAGAGCTGAAAAAAATCTTTACTGAATATCGTAAAACACACAACCAAGGTGTATTCGATGTTTATACTCCAGACATCTTAAAATGCCGTAAATCAGGTATCTTAACTGGTCTGCCAGATGCTTATGGTCGTGGCCGTATCATCGGTGACTACCGTCGTGTTGCACTGTACGGTATCGAGTTCCTACGTAAAGACAAATTCGCTCAATTCACCTCTTTACAAGAAAAACTGGAAAAAGGTGAAGATCTGGAAATGACTATCCAACTGCGTGAAGAAATCGCAGAGCAGCACGCTGCATTAGGTCAAATCCAAGAAATGGCTGCGAAATATGGTTGTGATATTTCTCGCCCAGCTCAAAATGCGAAAGAAGCAGTACAATGGACTTACTTCGGTTACTTAGCCGCTGTTAAATCTCAAAACGGCGCAGCAATGTCCTTCGGTCGTGTATCTACTTTCTTAGATATCTATATCCAACGTGATCTCGATGCAGGTCTGTTGACTGAAGAACAAGCTCAGGAATTAATTGACCACTTAGTCATGAAATTACGTATGGTTCGTTTCTTACGTACTCCTGAGTATGATGAATTATTCTCTGGTGACCCAATCTGGGCAACAGAATCATTAGGTGGTATGGGTTTAGATGGTCGTACTTTGGTAACTAAGAATACTTTCCGTTTCTTAAATACCCTGTACACCATGGGTCCTTCACCAGAACCAAACATGACTATCCTATGGTCAGAACAACTGCCTATTAATTTCAAAAAATATGCAGCTAAAGTCTCAATCGATACTTCTTCAATCCAGTACGAAAATGATGACTTAATGCGTCCTGACTTCAACAGTGATGACTATGCAATTGCATGTTGTGTTAGCCCAATGGTTGTGGGTAAACAAATGCAGTTCTTCGGTGCTCGTGCAAACTTAGCTAAAACCTTACTGTATACCATCAATGGTGGTGTGGATGAGAAACTGAAAATCCAAGTAGGTCCAAAACACGCACCTATCATGGACGAAGTGTTAGACTTTGATACTGTGATGAACCGTATGGATCAATTTATGGATTGGTTAGCAACTCAGTATGTTACTGCACTGAATGTTATCCACTACATGCACGATAAATACAGCTATGAAGCAGCACTGATGGCACTTCATGACCGTGATGTATACCGTACTATGGCTTGTGGTATCGCAGGTCTATCTGTTGCGGCTGACTCACTGTCTGCTATCAAATATGCAAAAGTATCACCAATCCGTGATGAAAACGGTTTAGCCGTAGACTTCAACATTGAAGGTGAATACCCACAATTTGGTAACAACGACTCTCGTGTTGATGATATCGCTTGTGACTTAGTTGAACGTTTCATGAAGAAAATTCAGAAACTGCACACTTACCGTAACGCAGTGCCAACTCAGTCAATTCTGACCATCACTTCAAACGTTGTGTATGGTAAGAAAACAGGTAACACTCCAGACGGTCGTCGTGCTGGCGCACCATTCGGACCAGGTGCTAACCCAATGCATGGCCGTGACCAAAAAGGTGCAGTTGCTTCATTAACTTCAGTTGCTAAACTGCCATTTGCTTACGCGAAAGATGGTATTTCTTATACCTTCTCTATCGTACCTAACGCGTTAGGTAAAGATGATGATGTTCGTAAAGCAAACCTTGCAGGTCTGATGGATGGTTACTTCCATCATGAAGCGGATATCGAAGGTGGCCAACATCTGAATGTTAACGTAATGAATCGTGAAATGCTGTTAGAAGCAATGGAAGATCCTGAGAAATATCCTCAATTAACTATCCGTGTTTCTGGTTATGCAGTCCGTTTCAACTCATTAACTAAAGAGCAGCAACAAGACGTTATCACTCGTACATTCACTCAAACAATGTAATTTGATAACTCATGCATTTATTTACTGAGAAAGTAGATAAAATCGCTTAGAATAAAGGCCCCTACTTTGGGGCCTTTTTATCTAGACAGTTTTGGAGTAACCCTGTTATGTCCGTACTTGGTCGTATCCACTCATTTGAATCCTGCGGTACTGTTGACGGTCCCGGAATACGCTTTATTGTTTTCTTTCAAGGATGCCTAATGAGATGCCTCTATTGTCACAACCGTGACACATGGGATACTCATGGTGGGCAAATCGTCACAGTTGATGAATTAATGAAAGAGGCAGTGACTTATCGTCACTTTATGAATGCCTCTGGTGGTGGCGTTACTGCTTCTGGTGGTGAAGCTATCTTACAAGCAGAATTTGTACGTGATTGGTTCCGTGCTTGTAAAAAAGAAAATATCCATACCTGCTTAGATACTAACGGTTTTGTACGCCGTTATGATCCTGTCATCGATGAATTAATGGACGTGACTGATTTAGTCATGCTGGATTTAAAACAAGTGAATGATGACATTCACCAAAAACTGGTTGGTGTTTCTAACCAACGTACACTGGAATTCGCCCGCTATTTAGCTAAACGAGGCCAAAAAACCTGGATACGTTACGTGGTTGTGCCCGGTTGGTCTGATGATGATGATTCTGCTCATCGTTTAGGCGAATTTATAAAAGATATGAAAAATATCGAAAAAGTCGAGCTTCTCCCTTACCACGAATTAGGTAAACATAAATGGGTTGCTTTAGGAGAAGAGTATAAACTCGATGGTATTCATCCACCGTCAAAAGAGACGATGGAAAATGTTAAAGCAATTATTGCATCTTATGGTCATAAAGTGATGTATTAAGCTTTTATACACCCCCATTTTAAAAAGCAGTGCACAATGTACTGCTTTTTTTATGTAAAACTGCCATCAAGTTTTCCCCTCCCTGCGGCATGTTCTTTTGAGAAAGCGCCAGCCACTAAATTAAAAAATATTGTTTTCCATACCTCAAATAAAGATATTTTTAATAACGACCATTGCAGTTAATTATGACAATATAAAATTGTTACTCATTCTAATGGTCATTTAGAAGTTTCTAAGATTATCCTTAAGCATTCTTTAGTTTAATAGTATTGATTAATTACAAAATAAAAAGATATGATATGAATTATAAAAAGTTATATTTATAAACAATTAATTATTTTTAAGGCAGAGAAAAAAATGGAACAAGATAATAGTTCATCGCTTACGGAGCCAGAAGAGGTGTTTACGCCAGTTCCTCTACAAAGAGGTGCTTCAGGGGCAACCGAGTGGTTAGGTATTGGCTGGGATTTAGTTAAAGAGCGCTTTTTTATGTGGGTAGGCGCTGTAATTATTTACTTTCTTGTTAACTTAATTATCTCATCTATCCTTGGATTTATCCCACTTATTGGGCCGATTATCTCCCCGTTTATTTCAGCTGTATTAGTTGCCGGGCTTATGATGATAGCCCATCAGCAATATGAGACTGGTCAGCTAAATCTGGATAATTTATTTTCTGGTTTCCAGAACAAACGCTACCTTAGCATCATGGGTGCTTATGGTATTAGTGTGCTTATTATCTTAGCAGGCTTTATTTTAGCACTATTAATCAGTGGTTCATTATTGATGGAAGTTGCTCAAGCCGCTCTTAATGATGCACCAACCTACTATATTCAAGGCTTATTGGCTGATAACCTGACACCAATTACGTTTTCTTCTATCATTATTATCATTTTTAGCTTAATCAGTACTGCCTCTTATTGGTTTGCCCCTGCCTTAATTTTAGTAAATGACTATAAAGCTATCCCTGCCGTTAAAGCCAGTTTTATGGCGGTTAAAAACAACTTATTTGGTGGCTTTCTATTCTTTGTGCTGTTAAGCATCATTATTGGCTTGAGTATTATCCCATTTGGATTAGGCTTATTTATCACTATTCCACTCTCTTTTACTGCAATGTATGGATCATATCGCCATATTTTCTATCAGAAAAATATGGGTAATATGACTAATAACCATACTGATAACAATGACAATAATGGTGATGGTGGGAATAAAGTTTCTTTAAATAAAACCGCAGAATCGAATATCGGTAAATTAGTCAGTTAAATATTTTATAATTTTGGATAACCCAAAAACAGCCACCTAATTAATGGATGGCTGTTTTTTTATTAATATAACTTAGCTGGCAAATGGATTTTTATTATCATAAGATTGATTAAATAATACATCAGAATTTAAGTAATGATAAATTTCGTCAACTATTTCTATCCCCTCTTTTTCGCTTCTCTGCGCTGCAAGCTGACTATTTTCCCCAGGATATAATACCCGTTCAAAACCGACTGCAGGCTTAATACTATGTAGCTCAGCCATTACTTGAGAAATGTGTTTTTTAAATAAATCAGCATCAGTGAAGAAAGCAGGATTAATCACAATGTGGAGCTGGCCTAATTCACGACCTTGTGTCAAATCATGATACATAGAGCTAACATGTTTACCAAAAGGTAATCCTAATAAAATGCCAGACAATACATCAACCATCATCATCAAGCCATACCCTTTTGGTCCCGCAATAGGTAATAAACCTTTTACTGCAAAGGGATCACAGGTTGGTTTGCCCGCTTCATCTACCGCCCATGTGTCAGGAATGTCACTATGTTTAGCCCGCGCATCGAGAATTTTACCCCATGCCTGCACCGTCGTCGCCATATCAAAGGTAATAGGTTTATCATCTGCACTCGGGGCTGAAAAAGCGATAGGATTAGTGCCATAATAAACTTCAGATCCACCAAATGGCACTACCATAGGATCCGATTGGCAAAGTGAAATACCAATCATTCCAGATGCAGAGGCTTGTTCTACAAAGTAGGATAACGCCCCACTATGACCAATACGCCTAACCCCAACAACAGCAATGCCTTTCTCTTGTGCCATATTAATCGCGTGCTCCATGGCCTGCTTAGCAGCAACATGTCCAGCACCATTATCACCATCAAAAATCGCACTACAAGGTCCTGTCTCTTGATAAGTAAACTTAGGATGCGTATTTGTTCCTCCCTTACTAATGCGCTCAGCATAATATTCCACACGTACAGCACCATGGGAATGAATTCCTTTCACATCAGCATGAACTAATACATCGGCAACAATGTCTGCATGGTTTTCATTCAGTCCTGCATTATGTAACTTATTTTTGATTAATTGGTGTAACTGCTGTTTAGAAATTATCATACAATAGGCTCTTTAGTAGGGTTCTAAATAAATAGAAACGTCATAAGATAATTGAAATTAACTTGAGCGATAATTTTAATGTAGCAGTATAGAGATGATCTGCTGTGATCAGTTTAACCAATAGCGAATTGCATTATATTTTTATTTAATCTCACTTATTTTAGTAAGAATTTTTTAATAATCATCTGTTTTTTCTGCACCTGATAACTGTTATTAAATAATATTAAGAGCAATAAAACGCTCTTTTATTAAAAAAATCATCAGTAAAAAACTACCTGCTATTATTTATTAATAATGTCACCCTTCATCTGTATTAAAGAGAAAAAATGATATGTTTCTTTTGATCATTTAAGTCCATTTAGGTAGTCTGTAATAACAATTATTATTTGTGGAATAAAGAATGATAAATAAAGAAATGTTAAAGAACCTAAAGTATTTTGAAAAAACACCATTGATTCATCATATTAATTATTCCCTAACTGAAGATGCTAAAAAAAATATACTAAACGGCTGGTTACCTGCATGTATGGAAGATAAATGGCTTTCATATAGTATAGAAAACTGTGTCTATGTTCATCGCAGTTGGAGTGGCCATTTAATGTATAAATTCACTATTGATAATAACACCATTGATTTTATAGAAATTGCAATGGACGATTTTGTTGATATGACAAATGAAAGAAAAATAGAAGTATTCTTCTCTTTGTTGCCTTACTTATCTCAACCTCATTGAAGTATTAGATACTGAAGCTAGTATATAGCCAGAATATAAAACATTAATAAAATTATACTCAGGTTAAAAGGTTAATAGAAATTACCACCACTAGTCTTTTGATGCTCTTTATACCATTAAAAAACCCCCTGTTTAATAGGGGGTTTTAATATTATAACCACTGAGTAATTAGGTTTTTATTAACCAATATACTCAAGGCCATTCATATAAGGACGTAAAACTTCTGGAATTTCAATACGACCATCAGCGGTTTGATAGTTTTCCATAATGGCGACTAAAGTACGCCCTACAGCTAAACCTGAACCATTTAAAGTGTGCACAAGTTGAGTTTTCTTGTCACCTTTAGCACGGAAACGTGCTTGCATACGGCGTGCTTGGAAATCCCAGCAGTTAGAGCATGAAGAAATTTCACGGTAGGTATTTTGTGCCGGTACCCACACTTCTAAGTCATAGGTTTTACGTGCACCAAAGCCCATATCACCTGTACAAAGTACCACTTTACGGTAAGGCAGATTGAGCAATTGCAACACTTTCTCTGCATGGCCAGTTAGCTCTTCTAATGCATCCATTGATTTTTCAGGATGTACAATTTGTACTAACTCTACTTTATCAAATTGGTGCATACGGATCAGACCACGTGTATCACGGCCATAAGAGCCCGCTTCTGAGCGGAAACATGGCGTATGTGCAGTCATTCGCAATGGTAGTTCGTCTTCTTCGAGAATAACGTCTCTAACCATATTGGTAACAGGTACTTCTGCTGTTGGGATCAGCGCATATTGGCTTTCAGACTCTTCTTCAAGTGGTTTGGTATGGAATAAATCACCACTGAATTTAGGTAACTGTCCTGTGCCATATAAAGTGGCATGGTTAACTAAATAAGGCACATACATTTCTTGATAGCCATGTTGTTCTGTATGCAAGTTCAGCATGAACTGGGCGATCGCGCGATGTAAACGTGCAATTTGACCTTTCATCACAACAAAACGTGAACCGGTGATTTTCACGGCAGATGGGAAATCTAAACCATCTGTAAGTTCACCTAGAGTAACGTGATCTTTTAATTCAAAGTCATAAGTCTTTGGTTCACCCCAACGAAATACTTCAACGTTCTCGCTGTCATCTTTACCATTAGGCACAGAGTCATGAGGCAGATTCGGTAAAGTTAACGCATAGTCACGAATGTCGGCTTGCAGTTTATCTAATTCCGCTTTTGCCGCTTCAAGTTTTTCACCTAATTGGTTAACTTCCTGACGAAGTGGCTCAATATCTTCACCACGCGCTTTAGCAGCACCAATAGACTTCGATCGGGAATTACGTTCTGCTTGCAGGGATTCTGTTTCAACCTGTAACACCTTACGGCGTTCTTCTTGTTGACGAATTTTTTCCACATCGAGGGTAAACCCCCTGCGAGCCAGTTTTTCGGCGACCGCGTCTAGCTCATTACGCAGTAGATTTGGATCGAGCATGCTTATCCTGTGCTTATTGATAGATTAATAAAAACCTTATCTCCTATCATTCTCTTGTTTACCTATCGCGAAGATACCTGAGATAAGGGGTAGTTAAAAAAATTACTAATGATTGAATAACCTTACCGCATCTTTACAATTTGCGATAGCGTTTTGTCACACTATTTTGATCTTGCTGAGAAAGCCAGTCTAATTTCTCAGCAAGCTTGATCTCTAACCCTCGATTAACAGGGTGATAATAACGCGTTTGTGCCATTTCAGCCGGAAAATAGACCTCTCCTGCCGCATAAGCATTAGGTTCATCATGAGCATAGCGATACTCTGCACCTAAGCCCATCTCTTTCATTAATTGCGTTGGCGCGTTACGTAAATGTGCAGGTACATCATAATCAGGTTTACTTTTCGCATCTGCCAGTGCGGCTTTATAAGCGGTATACACGGCATTACTTTTCGGCGCACAAGCAAGATAAACAATCGCTTGTGCTATCGCACGTTCACCTTCTGCAGGGCCTACCCGCGTAAAGCAATCCCATGCAGCGATGGCAACTTGCATAGCACGCGGATCTGCATTACCGACATCTTCTGAAGCAATAGCCAGTAAGCGACGAGCAACATACATTGGATCTCCCCCCGCAGTGATGATACGAGCATACCAATAAAGTGCTGCATCAGGTGCCGAGCCACGTACTGATTTATGCAAAGCAGAGATAAGATCGTAAAATCGATCACCTTTATTATCAAAACGGGCGCTACGTTCACCACTAATTTCTTTTAGTAATTCCGCTGTTAGTGTTCGTTTGCCTTGGCTATCGACTTCTGCCATATCAGCCATCATTTCAAGCAGGTTGAGTGAACGGCGCGCATCGCCATTGACTAATTCAGCAATCATTTTGCGTGTATTATCAGGTAAAATAATATTACGCCCACCTAATCCACGTTCAGTATCATCTAATGCTTGCTGTAATACCTGTTCAATGTCTGTTTCTGTCAATGAGCGTAGCAGGTAAACTCGTGCACGTGATAGCAGTGCCGAATTTAATTCAAAAGAAGGGTTTTCCGTTGTTGCACCAATAAAAGTGATAGTGCCATCTTCAATATGTGGCAAAAAAGCGTCTTGTTGGCTTTTATTAAAACGATGAACTTCATCAAAAAATAGGATGGTTCTACGCCCCGCATTTCTATTTTGGTGCGCTATGTCAATGGCGGCCCTGATCTCTTTGATCCCTGACGTCACCGCAGAAAGTCTTTCTATATCCGCTTGGGCATAGCGCCCGATAATTTCAGCTAATGTGGTTTTTCCTGTACCCGGAGGTCCCCATAAGATCATTGAATGCAATTGGCCTGCTTTTATCGCCCGTGGTAGCGGTTTACCTTCAGCGAGTAGATGCTTCTGCCCAATATACTGTTCTAATGTTTCAGGCCGCATTCTCGCGGCCAGAGGTTGAAATTCATTTTGTGAAAAGTCGAGTGATAAATTACTCAAAATAGCCTCACTAGCGTTGGTCATCCACCGTCACACCCGCGGGTGGTGTAAAGCGGAACGCTGATGCATCAATGGGGGCGACCTTTTGTGCCGTTAATTGGTATTGGCTGACTTGCCCATCTTGCTCTGTAGCCGCAAATTGTTGGATTTGACCATTAGGTGAAACGGTAATAGAAAAGTGCTTTAAATTGTTCTCTGTTTTAGGGGTTAATTCAAAGCGATCACCATTTTGCTTAACATCGTAATTTTGCCATTCTTTACTATCATTACGCGCAATCAACATAAAAGGGGTATTCGTTGTGGCACTCTCTAACCAAGTTGCCGTCACTTGTTCGACAAATGGGTTATAAAACCACAATGTTTTACCATCAGAAATTAGTGTGCTCTCATCCGGTGCCGTCATTTGCCAATTAAACAGATCAGGACGCTGTACTTTTAAATGTCCTTCCCCTTTTTGAATTAACGCACCTTCGTTACTGGTCACCGTTTGACTAAAGTTAGCCTGAAAGCTATTCACTTTATTAAGACGTTGTTGTAAGTCTTGACGAGCATCCGCCCAAGCGGCTTGGCTACCAAACAACGCGATAGCACAGACTGTGAGTAATACTTTTTTCATTCAACACGCCTCTGACTGAGATTACGCCGACATCATGTCGGCGTATAAGTTATAGTGATAATTATTAGATTATCATGCTGATTTAAGAGCTGATAACTCTGTTTTCAAGATCTTACATTTCTGCTGGCGGTGGTGATAATACATCACGCGTATTATTGTGATTAGGTGCACTGACAATACCCTGCATCTCCATCTGCTCAACAATTCTGGCTGCACGGTTATAGCCTATTCTAAATTGACGCTGTACACCGGAAATGGAGACTCGCTGTTTTTCAACCACAAATTCTACGGCCTGATCAAATAGCGGATCAAGCTCTTCACCATCATCATAACCACCACCATTGCCACCTTCGCCTTCTTCACCACATTTGGTAATGGCTTCAATATATTGAGGTCGGCCACGTGCTTTCCAGTCTGTTGCAACCGCATGTACTTCATCATCGCTGACAAATGCACCATGTACACGCTCTGGCATATAGCCATTAGGGGCATAAAGCATATCACCCATACCTAACAAGGATTCGGCACCACCTTGGTCTAAAATAGTGCGCGAGTCGATTTTACTCGATACGGTAAATGCGATGCGACTTGGAATATTCGCTTTAATTAAACCAGTAATAATATCCACTGAAGGGCGCTGAGTGGCTAATACTAAGTGAATTCCCGCCGCACGTGCTTTCTGTGCTAAGCGAGCAATTAATTCTTCCACTTTTTTACCCGCGGTCATCATTAGATCAGCAAACTCATCGACGATGACCACAATATAAGGCTCTTTTTCTAACATAGGCAACTCAGGTGCCATGCTGTCAGAAGGTTTCCATAGTGGATCTGGAATTGGACGCCCCATGGCTTCCGCTTCTTTAATTTTTTCGTTATAGCCCGCAAGGTTACGTACCCCTAATGCGGACATTAATTTATAACGGCGTTCCATTTCTGCGACACTCCAGCGCAAAGCACTCGCAGCATCTTTCATATCTGTCACCACTTCGGTTAACAGATGCGGAATACCTTCATAAACAGATAATTCCAACATTTTCGGGTCAATCATAATAAAGCGTACATCTTCTGGCTTCGCTTTATAGAGAATGCTGATGATCATCGCATTCACCCCAACAGATTTACCCGAACCTGTAGTACCTGCAACCAGTAAGTGAGGCATTTTAGCCAAGTTAGCAACCACAGGTTGCCCACCGATATCTTTCCCTAATACCACAGTTAATGGTGAACGACTGTCACGGAATGCATCACTATCTAATAGTTCACGCATATAGACGGTTTGGCGTTTTTTGTTTGGTAACTCAAGTCCAACATAAGGTTTGCCCGGTATAACTTCAACAATACGCACTGCCGTCGTGGAAAGTGAACGTGCTAAGTCGCGGGATAGATTTGAAATACGTGCAGCTTTTACACCTGGCGCTAGCTCTAGCTCAAAACGGGTGATCACCGGGCCCGGTGAAATGCCAACCACTTTTGCTTTAACACGGTAGTCATTTAAACGCGCTTCAATTAACTTACCAATACGCTCAAGCTCAAACATATCAACAGGTTCATCATCCATAGGAGGAGAGGTTAATAAGTCAAGTGATGGCATTGGTGTTGTTGGTTTTTGTAACGGCCTATCATTGCGCATTAATAACGGATGAATTAATGACTGTTGCTGTTGCTGTTGCTGTTGCTGTTGCTGTTGCTGTTGCTGTTGCTGTTGCTGTTGCTGTGCAAAATGTTGAGCCATCTGTGCTTGAGGCTCAATAGGTGTTTGCCCTACAGAAGATACAGAAGATACTGGCTCTGCAGGGGTTACCATCGGCGTAAAAACAGGCTCTGCAGGCTCTTCATCTAACAAATCATCCACCGGTGATAACGAGCCTAATGCATCAAGATTTTCTTGTAACTCGATAGTCGGTGTGTATTCCTCTTCTTCATCATCACGAGGTGATACTTGTAAGAATGCATCACTGTTAGGATAAAGAGTGCTGTTATCAGTCTGTTGAGTAACAGGGGTAGATTGAGACGCAAAAGAGTGCTGAATATGGGGATGATACCCTTGTGCCGAGGCTGGCGTTTCGGATGCTCCAGTCGTGACTGATGGCAATACCTCGTCATCTTCATCCTGTAAAACATCCTCACCGTAGCGTTCTTGCAGTTGTTGCTTAAACTGCTCAGCGAGGTGTTGTTCATACTCATCACTCTCCTCTTCTGTTTCTTGCGCAGAAAAGGTATGGGTATCAATGAAAGGTTGATTATCAGACTCGTCATAGGTTGACTGCGAGCTAGATGTCGCTGATGACATCGTGATGGTTGGCTCAACATTTTGTGTTGCTGATGTATCCTCACCATAGCGCTCACGTTGTTGCTCAAGAAATTGCTGACGTAACGATTGTTCGAAATTAGCCTGCTCTTGTATATCCGCTAAATCGTCTTCATGATCTTGTTGAAGCGCTTCTTCACGGCGGCGTAATTCCGCCTCACGTTGTGATGGGATACGAATACCATAAAGCTCTCGACGCGTTGGTAATCGTACAGGATTTGGTCGAGGTAATTCAGGCCCTAATCCTTGTTTAACTTGTGCACCGTGACTGACTATTGCTGCTGTTGCCACACTGGCAACACCGGCGGCTGTTTGAGTTAATGAAGCTGAATTGCTATCTGTTGATGTAGCTGATGTAGCAGATGGCGTAAATAATGATGCACTATGGTCGCTATTATCCGCCGCTGTTTTTTGCGAGACAATTGGCGCTTCGTTTGTCTCAATAGGTTTGTTTTCCGTCAATGGCATGGTTGTCGGTACTTCTTTTGTCACGACACTATTGTCTGCCATAGAGTCAGAGGAATGCGCTTGTTGCTTAAGAAATGCCGATGGTATTTCAAAGCGATAGTGTTCAGGTTCAGGCTCAGTGACTGGGCTAGCGTCATGAGTAGCCATAATGGATGGCGGTGTTACTTCTGCATCATGGGTTGTGGCATGCGTCGGTTGTTGATTATCAACAATATGCTCTGCACGCTCTTTGCTCTCGTGCGCCTCAGCGATAACCGTCTCTGTGGCTGAAATCGTTGGAGTTGCAGATCCGCTAGCAACTTCTGGAGTTTCAGTTATATCATCATGTTGTGGAGTGATCGCCATTTCTTGCTGACGCGCTAACTCAAGGGCGGAAGGCGCAGAAAAGAGAATATCATCACTATCTGGCTCTACTTGCGCAGAAAGTTGATGTTCTGGCTGGATGTTGTTATCCACCAGCGCCTCAGGATCTGCCTGAGCAGGATCGGCGGGTTCTTCATAATCATCATAATCAATATCTTTTTGACCACGATTAGTAATAAAAGCAACCGCACCTAAGATAACCGCACCAATCTTTTCGGTAATCGTCAGCCATGACCAGCCAGTAAATAGCGTAAAGCCTATCGCCCATACTGATAGTAGCGCCAGTGTTGCACCTAGCATATTAAACCAAGGTAGCAATGCCTTGCTAAATAAGCTACCAATCACCCCACCAGAGCTAAAATTGTAGATATCATCAAAATTAAGATCAGCTAACGCACAAGATGTAAGAACCAGAGCCAAGGCACCAATTGTACGTAATGCAAGGGAGAAAAAATCTGTGTATTCACGATTTTTTTGATGACGTAATGCATTCCAGCAACCAAATACCACCACAATAGGGATTGCATAAGCGAGCAAGCCAAATGCTGAAAAAAGGATATCAGCAAGCCATGCACCAATATTGCCACCTAAGTTTTGAATAGGTTCATTCCACGTGGTTTGTGACCAACTCGGATCGGCTGGATGGAAGCTCAGTAAAGAAATCATTAAAAAGATAGCACCAATGCCTATCAAAATAAGAAGGGCTTCCCAAATACGACGGCGGTTACTTATCTTAGTAAAACGAATATTTTTATCTTCTGTATATTCCTGGCTCAAAGAGGGCTCTCCAGGTTTCACTTAAGGTTTAAACGGAACAACGCTGAGATAACCCAGCGTTGAAACTGTATACATAAACAGGAGTGTACCTAACTTTATCCTGTTTTGCACTAACCTATTAGCAGGCTTAGCGTGTTTTAATCACTAGGCGATTGCTTTGTTTTACTTCTTCCATCACCACATAAGTGCGGGTGTCGTTTACACCAGGAAGACGTAATAGCGTTTCGCCTAATAATTTACGATAAGCAGACATATCAGGTACACGAGTTTTCAACAGATAGTCAAAGTCACCAGAAACTAAATGACATTCTTGGATCTCTTCAAGTTTTTGAACAGCCATATTAAATTGTTCAAAGACATCTGGTGCACCACGGTTTAATGTGATTTCCACAAATACCAACAGAGATGCATCTAGGTAATGGGGGTTTAATAGCGCAGTATAACCAGAAATAAATCCTTGGCGTTCTAATCGGCGTACACGCTCTAAACATGGAGTTGGTGATAAACCAACGCGTTTAGACAGCTCAACGTTTGAGATACGACCATCTTTCTGAAGCTCATTTAGAATATTCCGGTCTATTCTATCAAGATCTTTACCCGGACGTTTTTTATTATCAATCATCTCTATACTCTCTTTCTCTTTTTCTCTTACTTTATTTTCCTATACCCATACCTGTACACCTTCAGCATCATATTGAGACCTCGGTATCAAACGGTCAGAGCAAACTACCAATCTATTTTTATTTAATGCCAGATAAAACAATCATTTTATCCAAATTCTTATCTATTCATCTTGCAAAAGCACTATCCTATACCCTGTCTGTCTAAAAATAATACCTATTACGTCTGAGGATAATTATCTTTTACAGTCATGTTTTCGCAAATGTACAGCGGATTGTCAAAGCAAATGAGCAAAAATCAGAACAAGGCGCTATGTTATTGTCTATATATGCAAGATAAACAGCAATTGTAAAGCAAAATGTTTCAGGTTAATTCGATGATGTTAACGCAATATAACTCTATAATTATTAAACTATATTACTATTAACTATTGCTAAAATAGTTAAAATATTATCGCTATTTCCCTTTCTTGGCTTTTTTTAACGTCTTATTTCTCCTACAATCGCTCAATTCGCATCAAGCCTAATCAAAGATGAGGTATCCATGAGCACCATCAAACATAGCAAACTTATTATTTTAGGTTCAGGTCCTGCCGGCTATACTGCAGCAGTTTATGCAGCACGAGCTAACCTAGAACCCGTGCTGATTACGGGTGTTGAAAAAGGAGGACAGCTCACTACCACAACTGAAGTTGAAAACTGGCCTGGCGACCCTGAAGGATTAACTGGTCCTGGTTTAATGGATCGCATGTTTCAGCACGCTGAAAAATTTAATACCGAGATTATCTCTGACCATATCAACAAAGTCGATCTGAAAAACCGACCTTTCCGCCTATTTGGTGATGAACAAGAATATACTTGTGATGCCTTGATCATTGCAACAGGGGCATCAGCACGTTATATCGGTTTACCTTCTGAAGAAGCATTTAAAGGCCGTGGTGTTTCTGCCTGTGCAACCTGTGATGGCTTTTTCTATCGTAACCAGAAAGTTGCTGTTGTCGGTGGCGGTAATACTGCCGTAGAAGAAGCACTGTATTTAGCAAATATCGCCTCAGAAGTGCACCTAATCCACCGCCGCGATTCATTCCGCTCTGAAAAAATCTTAATTGACCGTTTAATGGACAAAGTTAAGAATGGCAATATCATTTTGCATACCGATCGTACCTTAGATGAAGTGTTAGGTGATGATATGGGGGTCACTAAAGTGCGCTTAAAAGATACGAAAAGTGATAAAACCGAAGAGCTAGAGGTCATGGGCGTCTTTATTGCTATTGGTCATAGCCCTAACACGGCAATTTTTGAAGATCAATTAGCCTTAGATAACGGTTACATTAAAGTTCAATCCGGTACGCAAGGCAATGCTACCCAAACATCTATTGAAGGTGTTTTTGCCGCAGGTGATGTAATGGATCATATTTATCGTCAAGCCATTACCTCAGCTGGTACAGGTTGTATGGCTGCTTTAGATGCAGAACGTTACTTAGACGCACTAAAATCTAACTAAAATCCTCACTTCCTTTCAAGGCGCTATTTCAGTAGCGCCTTTTACCATGTAACATACTAGCTTGGTCGTTAAAGAGTAATTATTATTCTTGGCGTTTTTGATACTTTGTATCTCACCTGCAGATTTGAATCTTTTCTCATGGATAAAACTAAACAAAATGAATTGGTTCGATGGCTGAAACAGCAAAGTGCTCCAGCCCGCCGTTGGTTACGGCTATCAATGATTTTAGGGGTAGTCAGTGGTTTATTAATTATTGCGCAAGCATGGTTATTAGCCATTCTACTACAAGCGTTCATTATGGATGGGCTAAGTCGTGATACACATACGACTACTTTCCTTATCCTTATCAGCATCTTTATTTTACGCGCTGTCGTGATGGCGATACGCGAACGTGTAGGCTATCGCTGTGGTATGGCGGTCAGACAGCAAATTCGCAAAATAGTACTTGATAGACTTGAAGCGCTAGGCCCTGTATGGGTCAAAGGCAAGCCCGCAGGAAGTTGGGCAACGATTATTCTAGAACAAATAGAAGATATGCAAGATTACTATGCGCGTTATCTACCGCAAATGTATCTCGCCTCTATTGTACCTTTGCTTATTCTTATTACCATTTTTCCTATTAATTGGGCCGCAGGATTAATTCTTTTTGTCACAGCCCCTCTTATTCCTTTATTTATGGCGTTAGTTGGCTTAGGCGCAGCAGATGCTAACCGGCGTAATTTTCTTGCCTTAGGTCGCTTAAGTGGCAACTTCCTTGATAGATTACGTGGTTTGGATACATTGCGCCTATTCAACCGTGGTGATGCAGAAGTAAAACAGATAACGGATGCAACGGAAGACTTTCGTAAGCGAACCATGGAAGTGCTACGTATGGCATTTCTCTCTTCTGGCGTATTAGAATTCTTTACCGCCGTATCCATTGCGGTCGTCGCGGTCTATTTTGGTTTTTCCTATCTTGGAGAATTGAGCTTTGGTGATTATGGGTTAGGCGTGACGTTATTTTCTGGTTTTTTAGCCCTGATCCTTGCCCCTGAGTTTTTCCAACCATTACGCGACTTAGGCACCTATTATCATGCTAAAGCACAGGCGGTAGGTGCAGCTGGCTCCTTGGTTGAGTTTTTAGAAGCCGAAGGTGAACAGCCCCAACCTACGGGGAATCAAACTATTAATACCGACCAAGGTATTGAAATAGTTGCCCAACAATTAGAAATTTTGTCACATCAAGGAGCCAAACTGGCAGGCCCTCTTAACTTTACCATTCATCCCAAACAGCGTATTGCACTGGTCGGGCAAAGTGGCGCAGGTAAGAGTTCATTACTTAATGTATTGTTAGGTTTTTTACCTTATCGTGGCTCATTAACCGTCAATGGTGTTGAGTTAACTCAACTCTCTCCACAGGCATGGCGCCAATGTATCAGCTGGGTGGGACAAAACCCTAACTTACCAGAGCAAACCCTGCTGGATAATATTCGTTTAAGTGATCCGAACGCCAGTGAAGCGAAGATAAATCAAGCTATTGAAAAAGCTTATGTAAGTGATTTTATTAACGAATTACCGGATGGTTTAAACACCATTATTGGTGATAATGCTGCCCGTCTTTCCGTTGGTCAAGCCCAACGTATTGCGGTAGCTCGCGCCCTTTTATCACCTTGTCACTTTTTATTATTAGATGAGCCTGCAGCAAGTTTAGACTCTCACAGTGAACAGCGCGTTATGCAAGCGCTTAATGAAGCTTCATTACATCAAACGACGCTGTTGATTACCCACTTATTAGAAGAAACGATGGAATATGATCAGATTTGGGTAATGGAAAAAGGGCAAATCATTGAAACTGGGACTTATCAGTCACTCAGTCAACAACATGGTGCCTTTGCTCGTCTTCTTGCTCATCGTAAAGAGGAACTTTGATCATGAGAGTACTGCTTCCTTTTCTCGCGTTATACCGTCGTCACTGGTTTATGCTGTTACTGGGTATTTTGTTGGCAATTTTAACATTATTAGCCAGTATCGGCCTTTTAACACTTTCTGGCTGGTTCTTAGCGGGCACGTCATTAGCGGGTTTTGCGGGCATTTATAGTTTTAACTATATGTTACCCGCCGCTGGGGTACGAGGTGCGGCAATATTTCGTACTGCGGGGCGTTATTTTGAGCGTCTTGTCAGTCATGATGCCACCTTTCGTGTACTCTCACACTTGCGTGTTTTCACTTTTAAGAAAATTTTACCGCTCTCTCCTGGGGGGATCGCCCGTTTTCGTCAAGGTGAATTACTTAACCGTTTAGTAGCTGATGTTGAAACCTTAGATCACCTTTATATTCGGGTGATCTCACCGATAATTGCCGCCTTTGTGGTTATCATGACCATTATGTTTGGGCTTGGGCTTATTGATGCTCGCTTAGCAAATACGCTAGGTGGTATTATGCTCACCCTGCTGGTGGTATTACCTTTTGTATTTTATTATGCCGGAAAGCCCATTGGTCGTGATCTCACAGACCTAAGAGGGCAATATCGCACCGTACTCACCAGTATGTTACAAGGGCAAGCTGAATTAACAATTTTTGGCGCCCTTCCCCGCTTTAGACAAAATTTAGCGCAACTTGAAGCACGCTGGCTGCGCCGTCAAGCACAACAAGCTAACTTAACTGGTTTATCTCAATCGCTAATGATTTTAGCCTCGGGATTAACCGCCACACTGATTTTATGGTTAGCTGCCGATGGTATTGATGCCCACTTTATGCCAGAAGCACTCATCGCTCTCTTTACTTTCTGTGCATTAGCGGCATTTGAATCGCTCGGCCCGGTGACTGTCGCATTTCAACATTTAGGGCAAGTCATGACATCGGCTACGCGTATTACACATTTAATTGAGCAACAACCCGATGTCACCTTCCCAGCCCAAGGGGGAGAGATAAAACCGAGCGCCTCATTAACACTACGGGATGTCTGCTTTACCTATCCTAATCAACCCATGCCTGTGATCAATCATGTTGATCTCACCATTGAAGCAGGACAACATGTGGCATTACTGGGTAAAACGGGTTGTGGTAAATCAACACTCTTACAATTAGTCAATCGCGCGTTCGATCCCTCTCAGGGCGTGATCACATTAAATCATTTATCTCTTGCTGATTATGATGAAGCGACATTACGTTCAATGATGTCTGTTGTACCTCAACGTGTGCATGTTTTTAGCCATACTTTAAGAGAGAACTTAATTATGGCAAAAGAAGATGCGACAGATGAAGAGCTTACTCATGTTCTACGCCAAGTTGGTCTTGAACAACTGGTCGAAAATGATGAAGGTTTAAATGCATGGATGGGTGATGGTGGAAGACAGCTTTCTGGAGGCGAACAACGACGTTTAGGGCTGGCAAGAGCCATACTCCATAATGCACCACTTATTTTACTTGATGAGCCAACAGAAGGTCTTGATGCAGATACAGAACAACAGATCCTCGCGCTATTACAGCAACATTGCCAAGGCAAAGCGGTATTAATGATCACCCACCGGCTTTCTGGGTTAGATAAAATGGATAAAATTTGTGTGATGGATGGCGGTCACATTGTCGAAACCGGCACGCATCGTCAGTTATTACAACAGCAAGGTCAGTATGCTAAATTTCATCAAAGACAAGCATTGTTAATGCCACATGATGAGGCGTAATATGCCGTTGTTTCAATTAGATGAACACGATGTGACTTTTCCTGCCCCCCATTTGGCTTTAAAAGAGCCAAGTGGGTTATTGGCAATTGGTGGCGATATTTCCCCTGCTCGTTTGAAAGAGGCTTATCAAACGGGGATTTTCCCTTGGTATACACCTCATGAAACGCCGTTATGGTGGTCACCCGATCCCCGAGCCGTCTTACCCGCAGGAACATTGCATATTGGTCGTACGTTACGTAAGTTTTTACGCCAAGCGCCTTATACCATCACCTTAAATCAGGCATTCTCTGATGTCATTGAGGCCTGTAGTGTACGTGATGAGGGAACTTGGATAGGCCCTGATATAAAAAACGGCTATCGGGCATTGCACCAACAAGGAGAAGCCCATTCGGTAGAAGTTTGGGAGGGCGACGAATTGGTCGGTGGTTTATATGGGGTTAACGTTGGTGCCGTTTTCTGCGGTGAATCAATGTTTAGTCGTCGAAATAATGCTTCTAAATGTGCCTTTGTTGCTTTTTATAACCATTTTCTGCGTTATGGGGGTCAACTATTTGATTGCCAAGTGTTAAACTCTCATACGGCAGCATTAGGTGCGATAGAAATTGCCAGAGATCGCTATTTAGAGGCGCTATCTCGTTGGAAAAAGGTGATTATTGATAAAAAGTGTTGGTATCAGCAATCGTTGGAATTATAATCACCACTCGTTTTTGTAAAGCCCATCAGATTTTAAATAGAATTTCACTGCTGTGGTCTATACAAAAATTCATCTTGCACATCCAAAGTGTGGTTTGGATGTTGTTATTTTATTGCAATAAATACCGCACAATAAAGAATTATGACTTGTGTTATTAACCTTGTTTTTCAGCAACTAAAACACAAGTAACGGTAAGGAATATTAACTTGTTAGCAAAGCAAACATCTTTGTTAACCAATAACATTCCTTTACATAGGACAATATTTTCGGCATTATCTTGCCGTTTAAAAAATATGGTTATTAAAACTTAGAGGATTAGATGGCCAAAGAAGACAACATTGAAATGCAAGGCACTGTACTGGATACTCTGCCAAACACGATGTTCCGTGTAGAATTAGAAAACGGACACGTCGTTACCGCTCATATTTCAGGAAAAATGCGTAAAAACTATATTCGTATCCTGACAGGCGACAAGGTTACCGTTGAGCTGACCCCATATGACCTGAGCAAAGGCCGTATCATCTTCCGTAGCCGTTGATCCCAATCCATTCTCTCCCGCAATATCATCATTTCGGGTGAAAAAAAACACCACAGGCAAAGCATGAATTGATGCTGACCTGTGGTGTCTGCTTTTTAGCCTAAGATAAACCGCTATTATTAAATAACGGTATCTTCTTTTTTAGCCAATTTTTCTTGGCTAGTAAATTGGTACTGTAATTTATTTTCTTGGTCATTTAAGGTCACAGAAACCGAGCCACCATTAACTAACGAGCCAAACAGAATTTCATTGGCTAATGGTTTTTTCAGATTTTCTTGAATTACGCGAGCCATAGGTCTTGCTCCCATTGCTTTATCGTAACCTTTATCACTTAACCATTGGCGAGCTTCTTGACTTACCTCTAGCGATACCCCTTTATCATCCAATTGAGCTTGTAACTCGACAATAAATTTATCGACCACCATAGCAATAATATCGGCTGATAGCGCATTAAACCAAATAATGCTATCTAAACGGTTACGAAACTCTGGGGAAAACGCTTTTTTGATTTCAACCATGGCATCAGTGCTATGATCTTGTTCAGTAAACCCTATCGATTTACGTTGCGTTTCATGAACACCCGCATTGGTTGTCATCACCAAAATCACATTACGAAAATCAGCTTTACGGCCATTATTATCAGTAAGTGTTCCGTTATCCATCACTTGTAGCAGAATGTTAAACACATCAGGATGTGCTTTTTCAATCTCATCAAGTAACACTACAGAATAAGGGTTTTTAATCACCGCATCTGTGAGTAATCCACCTTGATCAAAACCAACATAACCAGGAGGTGCCCCTATTAAACGGCTTACCGTATGTCGTTCCATATATTCAGACATATCAAAGCGCAGTAGCTTAATATTAAGCGCTTTCGCCAACTGGACCGTTACTTCTGTTTTACCCACCCCAGTTGGTCCGGCGAATAAGAAAGAGCCAACCGGCTTATTCTCTTGCCCTAAACCTGCTCGGCTCATTTTGATAGATTCAGCCAAGGCATGAATAGCTTGATCTTGACCGAACACCAACATTTTTAATTGGTTATCCAGATTTTTTAGCATTGACTTATCACTGCTAGAAACCGTTTTTTCTGGAATACGGGCAATTTTTGCTACTACCGATTCAATATCAGAGACATTAATCGTCTTTTTACGTTTACTTGGTGCAATTAAACGGGTTTTCGCACCGGCTTCATCAATAACATCAATGGCTTTATCAGGAAGGTGTCTATCAGTAATGTATTTAACCGATAAATCAACAGCTGCCTGAATGGCCTTATTGGTATAACGCACATCGTGATGTGCTTCATACTTCTGACGCAATCCCTTAATAATTAATACAGTTTCATCTGCCGAAGGCTCAATTACATCAATTTTTTGGAA
The DNA here is from genome assembly GCF_963885725.1 of Proteus sp. G4380. Classification (NCBI taxonomy): domain Bacteria; kingdom Pseudomonadati; phylum Pseudomonadota; class Gammaproteobacteria; order Enterobacterales; family Morganellaceae; genus Proteus; species Proteus sp. G4380. The sequence goes on along the minus strand of NZ_CAWPAV010000197.1, from coordinate 16,962 downwards.
ACGACGAGCCAAGGCGCGATCTTTTTCAAAGATCTGACTAAATTCTTGATAAGTGGTTGAACCAATCACACGAATACGACCACTTGATAATAGTGGTTTAATTAAGTTAGCGGCATCAACTTGCCCACCAGAGGCGGCACCAGCACCAATGATGGTATGAATTTCATCGATAAATAAGATACTTTTTTCATCTTTTTCAAGTGTTTTCAATAACGCTTTAAAGCGTTTTTCGAAATCACCACGATATTTGGTTCCTGCTAATAAAGATCCAATATCAAGGGAATAGAGCGTACAGCCTTTCATCACATCAGGCACATCATTTTGTTCAATACGCCATGCGAGCCCTTCTGCAATTGCCGTTTTACCGACACCCGATTCACCGACCAGTAATGGGTTATTTTTACGTCGACGACATAAGACTTGTATCGTTCTTTCTAATTCCGCTTGACGACCGATAAGTGGATCAATTTTACCCTGACGCGCCAACTGGTTTAAGTTAGTGGTAAAATTATCCATGCGATCATCGCCTTGTGGCATCTCTTGTTGAGATTGTGCATTTATATCGCCCATATCAGACTGATCATCACTGTTTTGTTGATCATCTTTTAAAATGCCATGAGAGATAAAATTAACCACATCAAGACGGCTAACATCATGTTTACGTAGTAGATAAGCGGCGTGAGACTCTTGCTCACTAAAAATCGCCACTAGCACATTGGCACCGGAAACTTCATTTTTACCTGAAGATTGCACATGGAACACAGCACGTTGTAATACACGTTGGAAACTCAAGGTTGGCTGTGTTTCTCTATCGACATGCTCGGGTAAAATAGGTGTCGTTTTACGAATAAAGATTTCAAGCTCTTCGCGTAAGACTGCTAAATCGACTTTACAAGCTTCCAATGCTTCACGCGCCGATTTGTTACTTAATAGCGCCAGCAACAGGTGCTCTACAGTCATAAATTCGTGTCTGTTATCACGGGCTTTCGCGAATGCAATGTTAAGACTAAGCTCTAATTCGTGATTAAGCATAAGCACCTCCTCCTTAAAAGACTCACCGGACTACGCTTTTTCCAGTGTACACAAAAGTGGATGGCCATTCTCTCTGGCGTATTGATTCACTTGTGCAACTTTAGTTTCAGCGATATCCGCACTATAGACACCACACACTCCCTTCCCTTTATGATGAACGTCCAACATAATTTGTGTGGCTTTTTCTTCGTTAAGAAAAAAATACATTGTTAATACTTCTACAACAAAATCCATGGGGGTGTAATCATCATTATTCAAGATCACCTTATACATCGCAGGTGGCTCATTTAACTGAGAGACCTTCTCCCCTAGTGTAGTTTCTGTTAAAAAATCAAACTGACCCATTGTTATGTGTTACTCATTGGTTTGTTAAACGTCACGACTCACTATGACATTCAGTTTACCATCTCATAGGAAAGTCTGCCTATCAACGGTTTTTTATTAACTCTTTTTCTACCAAAATAAATAACAAAGCGTTAGCTACATCAAAGTTTCACCTACTCGGAACATTTTCTTGCTCATCTCCCCCTTGACGATTGAAACAATTAATTAGAGTATGTTTTATGAACAGCTCAGTAAATATACTGAAAGTAATGTTAAGTAAATAAAGACAAGTATATGAGAGAAGCTAAGTATGGAGACAGGTACAGTTAAGTGGTTTAACAACGCTAAGGGTTTTGGTTTCATTACCCCTGCCGCAGGTGGCGAAGATATTTTTGCCCATTATTCATCAATAAGAATGGAAGGCTACCGCACACTGAAAGCGGGTCAGAAAGTTAATTATAGCACAATAAAAGGACCTAAAGGGGATCATGCTGATCTTATCATTCCTATTATCGAATAATGGTTAAGTAAGTATGATGTGGATAATATTTTATCCGCTCTCGCTCCTTATTTCGTCCATTTTCACACTTTAAACAGAAAATGACGCTCACATTATCATACCAATAAAAGCCCTTATCTTTTGAAAGATAGGGCTTTTGATCTTTTATAGACTACCGCTATTTTACTCTCTCGCTAAGGCATCAATAGGGTTCATTTTGGCCGCATTTCTCGCTGGTAAAAAACCAAAAATAACCCCAATTGCTGTAGAGCAAGCAAAAGCACTTATCAGTGCCGTGGGCTGGAACACAAAATGCCAATTGGGTAGCATCATGCTGGCAAACATAGCAATCGCAAATGAGAGGCTAATACCTAATAATCCTCCCACCAAACACACCAGTACTGACTCAATTAAAAATTGTTGCATAACATCGCTGGCTCGTGCGCCTACCGCCATACGAATACCAATTTCTCGGGTTCTTTCTGTAACAGAAACCAACATGATATTCATCACGCCGATCCCCCCTACCACCAGCGAAATAACCGCCACCAAAGTTAAAAACAGTTGCATAGTTTGCGTGGTTTTTTCAGCCGCTTTAATAAAGCTATCAATGTTATAAGTAAAAATATCTTTTTTACCATGTCGGATCGTTAATAAGCGGAGAATTTGTTGCTCAGCAACACTCGCATCATAGCCCTCTTTTACTTTTACCGTGATGTTATCTAAATAACTACGGTTATAAATTCGACTACTTAGCGTACTGTAAGGCACCCAGACACGTAATGACTTATTATCACCAAAAGTGGATTTTTGCTCTGCAACCACACCTATGATAGTAGAAGGGATATTACGAATAATAATTTGCTCGCCAATCACCGCTTGCTTATTCGGGAAAAAACGATGACGAGTATTTTCATCAATAACGACTACTTGCGCTTGGCGATGGATCATATCAGGCGTAAAAGTGCTCCCCTGTGCAAATTTCAACGCATACACTGAAAAATAATCCTCGTTAACACCAGAAACTGTTGCCGGCGCATCTTGATTACCACGACGTAATCGAGAGCTAAAGTAAATCTGTGGTGTCACTGATTGTATATAAGATTGCTGTTTTAACGCATCAACATCTTGAATGGTTAAGGATTGTTTATCTTCTGGTGAATCACTACCAAGCTCCTTACCCGGATAGATATCAATGGTATTGGCGCCAATCGCTTTTATATCTGCTAAGACCCTATCTTTGGCAGCATCACCAATAACAATAATGGTGACAACAGAGGCAATGCCAATAATGATCCCCAACATTGTCAGCAAGGTACGAATTTTATTCACCACCATTGCTCGCCAAGCCATGTTTAATGCCTGCGTAAAACGTCCAATGACTTGATGAAAATAAGAGGCGGTTTGGATCGCAGGTGGTACCTTTTTCACTGGTGCAGAATGGTGATTATTATTATCGCTAATAATTTGACCATCTTTAATTTCAATAATACGATCGGCTTGTTGGGCAATTAATGGATCGTGAGTGACAATAATCACCGTATGCCCTTGTTGATTTAATTGCTTTAAGATAGCCATTACCTCTTTACCCGATTGGCTATCTAATGCCCCCGTTGGCTCATCGGCGAGGATCACTTCTCCGCCATTCATTAATGCGCGGGCAATACTGACTCTTTGCTGTTGACCTCCGGAAAGCTGACTTGGCCGATAGTGAATACGCTCTGCTAAACCAAGGCGAGTTAATAGCGCACGGGCGCGCTCTTTTCTTTGCTCTGTACTTTTACCTGCATATATGGCGGGGATCTCCACATTTTGCTCAGCAGTTAAATGCGCCATCAAATGGTAGCGTTGAAAAATAAAGCCAAAATGTTCACGACGTAGCGCAGCCAGTTGGTCACTTTCCATATCTGCCACACATTGCCCAGCCACTTTATATTCACCGCTGCTTGGCTTATCTAGGCAACCTAATATGTTCATTAGCGTTGATTTCCCAGAGCCTGATGCACCAATAATCGCGACCATTTCCCCAGCATTAATCGTCAGTGAAATCTGATCCAGTACCACCGTGTCTTCTTCACCATTGGTATATAAACGGCTTACGTTGTTGAGCTCTAGTAATGCAGACATTATGACTCTCCTGCAATCTCACCGAGGATCACGTCATCATTTTCATTTAATCCACTAATGACTTCTGCATAAACATCTGTACGAATACCGATTTTAACTACGCGTTTTTCAGGCTGCCCATTGACGAGAACCTCTACTTGATATTCATTTATGCCTACATCTTCCCCTAATGCTGACAATGGCACTAAGAGAATATCTTTTTTATGCTCAAGGAGAATTTTAACTTGTGCTGTCATTTGTAAACGCAACAAATGTTGTTCATTGGGGACTTCAAAACGTGCATAGTAAAAAATCGCATCATTGATTTTTTCAGGTGTAGGTAAAATATCTTTTAACTTACCATTGAAGGCTTTGTCTGGTGCTCCTAATACAGTAAAAGAGGCTTTGAGATCAGGTTTTAAATAGATAACATCTGCCTCAGAAACTTCGGCTTTTACTAACATGGTATCTAAATCAGCTAATGTTAATATGGTTGGTGCTTCTTGAGCTGCAATGACTGTCTGCCCTTCAAGGGTTTTGATAAAAGTGACCACACCATCCATCGGCGCAGTAATACGGGTATATTGCAAATTAGTTCTTGCGGTATCCAGTGTTGCCTGATTTTTTCTAATTTGTGCTTCATAAGTCGCCACTCGGGCTTTTTTGACTTCAACGTCTGTTTTAGTGCGATCAAGCTCTTCTTGGGCTATAACATGTGTGCCAATCAGCTTTAATTGACGTTGATAAGTCAATTGCGCCAAACGTAATTCGGCTTTAGTTTGCTGTAAATTAGCCATCAGTTCATTATTAGTTTCTTGAGATTCCGCGACCTCATTTTGTGCTTTTTTCGGATCAATAATCGCCAGCAGATCGCCTTTTTTTACTACATCCCCTTCTTTTACATATAAAGTTTGTAGCTGACCACTCACCTGCGCACCAACATCGACTTTACGTACCGCATCTAATTTGCCCGTTGCTGTGACTTCTTTGGAAAGCTCCCCACGAGTAATTTTTTGTGTTTGATAACTAGGTAAATGCTCTTTCGGCCAGAAAAAAAATAAGCCTATGGCAATAAAAATCAAAATAGCAGCTATAATCTTCCCTTGCTTTTTAGTTAGGAAAAAAGCCATGAAATATCCTTCTTATACAATAAGAGTGAAATAAAAAATAAAGTCCTGTTGGTAATAACCTAAAATCACCCTTAACTTTTTCGATAATAAAAACACAATGAGATATCTATGCCCCTATAAATAGAAGCATAGAAAAATGACTTAATTGGCTTTTCCTCTCGCAAGCCATGCTACCCGAGAAAACATCACCTTTAATAAAGTAGGAATAGCATCAATACCTCGTTGTGCAGCATTATTAGCAACCGTTAAGGCAAGATCAGGCTTTGATGAACGTTGTATCGCTTTTATGATCACACGTCTTACTGGCCATTTTTCATTATCAGGAACACCAGCAACCTCATGATAGACATTGCGAAAACCTTCTTTATATAAATAGTGTTCCATATCTAATGCTGGCAACCGTGTTAATCGGTCACGCTCCGCATCATTTCTTTTTGCGGCAAATTCTTTAACGGTGGCGGCGTATTTTTTACCCGCCTCATCGCCATCAACCAACGTATGCCATTCTATACCCATATAGGTAGCATACTTTAACAGTGGCTTAAGTCCGCACTGCGCAAACTCAATGACTTTGATCCCTTCAGATTCAAAGAAGTAGTTACATTGTCTGGCTAATTCGTTCATTAGCCAGATTTCCGTTTCCCCTTCGACCAATAACCAACAACGAGCAAAGAGTGCAGAAGGTCGGTTATAACGAATATGAAAAGAGATACGACGCTCTTCTTCTGCATGAAGTTGTTTGTCGCCAAGTCGATAAGCGGCAACTTTATCTGTATCACGTACTAATCGACAAACACTTTGTAGTGGTGCTAAGGAGAGTAACTCCCCTGAATTGGTTGTCGTAATGCGTTGCAAAGAAAAGAGATTTAATAATCCCCATGCCACAGAAAGCATAATAGGGTGTAAGCGAGTTTCAGGGTTTTCTACAATCACTATCGGTCTTGCGTAAGGATCAAGTTCGACACTGCCTCGTGACTGTAAAATAGAAGAGAACATACCTAAGATAATTAAACGAATATTGCGCTGATTAGGTTTCGCTAAAATCTTATTAATATTTTCTAGTGCATGCCATCCTCGAATATGTGGCTCACTGACTTTGCGATGTTTCAAATGAGATTTAAACAGTAGCGCACCGTGATCAGCAAAATAGTGTCCTAATAACTGTTGCATTGCATCTAACCCTTCACGTAAATCTTCATCTGATAAATTGTCTGGGTTATTAATTAATGCTTTCGTTAATTCACTCATCTTATTATTAAATGCTTCACGATGAGGCTCATTATGAGAGTCAATAACTTCTGTTGTTAAATTAGGTATAAAACGCGCATCCTGTAAGCGCAATACTGGATAAAGGCGCACAATTTCAGCAATAATCGCTTTGGTCTGTCCATTCGCTAAACGGATCTGTTTACCTTCTTTATCCAGAAAATAACGAAAGGTTTTGACATTTTGCTGCTCATCTAATTCTGCACTAATACGGTAATAAATATGCTTACGAGCGTCCCCATTAGCTATCCATACGGGTGCTAATTTACGAAAACGATACGAGCGATGACGACCAGGACGTGATTCGGTAAAAGTCAGAATAATTTGTAGGTTTTTTTTACTGTTTTCTGGCTCATTAGGTAAACGATGAAAATCTTCTGCTGTAAAAGCATATTGATAAGTTTCGATCCCCAAACTCAAGGTTAACGCATCAAGTAATGAAGTTTTACCCCATGCATTTTCGCCAACCAAAACCGTATTCATATCAAGGGGGAGAGAAAGGCGATTAAGCCCCCGAAATCCTGCTATTTCCACTCTTTCTAAATACATAAATTCCCTCTCAGGTCGCAACTCAGTTGTTATGGTTCATCTATTGCATCTCTATCAACTTTATACGCTTTCTGATAATAATTTTACTTAATGACTTATTTTTATTAAAACACAGTTCCTCATGAGCGTAATAAAATTTACTCAACTATTCGACACATAACTAATTAGCTCATTTTTCAAACAATTAAGGCTATATTAATCAGATCGTGCTAGGCTCTTCTTCTGTAATAAAAATTTTCAACTTATCGCGGTTTCTATATCCACATAACTATTAGCAAATGTTATAATGCAATTCGCGTTATTAGTTTATTTTATAATTTTGACAACACTCAGTAAGGAATAGAAATGCTATCAGGGTTATTGATTATCCTATTGCCCCTGTTTATAGGGTATTTGATTAAGTTAAACAATCGCCCTTTGCTTCAATTGGCTAACCGTTTACTTAGTGCAATGGTCTATGTGATCCTCTTTTTAATGGGGGTTAGCTTAGCCATGTTAGATAATATTGGTGAAAATTTATTTTCTATCCTTGCCTATGCCAGTGTCTTCTTTATCTGTACTTTTGGTGCCAATCTGCTGTTTTTATGGTTGCTGGATAAAAAAGATCCTTGGCATGTCCCTGCACATAAACAAGCTAAGCCCCCTTCACGTATCAAAATGGTACTCGAATCACTACAACTTTGTGGTGTAGTGGTAGTAGGTTTTTTTGTCGGTTTAACCGGATGGTCAATTTTTGGTTATGCATCTCAAGCCAGCCAAGGCGCACTTATCTTTTTATTATGGCTTGTTGGTCTACAATTACGTAATAGTGGCATGAGTCCAAAGCAGATCTTAATTAATCGTCGCGGTACTACCATTGCAATAGTGATGGCAATAAGTGCCCTTGCAGGTGGTGCATTAGCGGCTTATTTACTCGGATTACCCACAAAAATGGGATTAGCGATAGCCTCTGGTTATGGTTGGTATTCTTTATCGGGGATCGTATTAACCGATGCGTTTGGCCCGGTAATTGGTAGTACCGCTTTCTTTAATGACTTAATGCGTGAATTAGCCGCCATCATGCTAATTCCCATTATTGTTAATCGTTATAGAAATACGGCATTAGGTATTTGTGGTTCAACTTCTATGGACTTTACGCTACCTGTATTACAACGCAGCGGAGGGGTTGCCATAGTTCCTGCTGCAATTGTGCATGGTTTCGTATTAAGTTTGGTCACACCAATCTTAATGGCGTTCTTTACTTCATAGAAAATTTTGTAACAATAGTATTATTACGTCTTTTCTTACAGTGGGTTAACGATGAATCAACAGCGTGTATTGGTATTAGGTGCCAGTGGACATATTGGACAAAATCTTATTCCTGCCTTAATAGCACAAGGCCATCAAGTCACCGCCGGTGCTCGTAGAGTCGATTGGATGATGTCGCAAGGGTGGCAAAATACACGCTGTGTATTTGTTGATTTACACGATCCCAAAACATTACGAGATGTCATCCGTAATACGGATATTGTGTATTACCTTGTACACAGTATGGGAGATGCCCATAACCTTATCGAACAAGAGCGCCAAGCGGCATTGAACGTCGTAGATGCTTTAGAAGAGAGTGACGTTAAACAAATTATTTTTTTAAGTGCGCTCCAACATAAAGATCAACCCTACTCTCCCCATCTTGTTGCCCGCAAGCTCACGGGAGAAGTACTTAGAACCAGCTCTATTCCTGTGACGGAAATCCGCACCTCTATGATTGTCGGCCCCGGCTCGGCCGCTTTTGAGATCATGCGAGATATGGTATATAACTTACCGATATTAACCCCGCCACGTTGGGTGCGTTCAAAATCATCCCCTATTGCGTTAAAAAATTTAATTTACTATTTAACAGAAATTATTCATCACCCAACCCATCAACACCGCATTTTTGATGCCGGTGGCCCTGAATATATTAGCTATCAAACACTTTTTGAGCGCTTTATTAACATCTCCGGCAAAAAACGATTACTGATCCCTTTACCTATCCCCGCCAGTATTATTTCTGCTGGGTTTATTAGTCTAATAACTTCAGTTCCCACTTCAATCGCCAAGGAGCTTATCCAAGGGCTTAAATACGATCTTCCCGCTAAAGATGCCTCTTTACGCAAACTGATCCCACAAAAGTTAATTTCTTTTGATGACGCAGTCAGAGAAACACTCGCAGATGAAGAAGCGGCTTTAGATGATCAAGATTGGGGTTACTCTCCTGAAGTTCGTAACCGTTGGAAACCCGGCTATGGCTATTATCCCAAAAATGCCGGATGTACAGTGTCAACACCAGCGAGTGCGGCAGCACTTTGGCATGTCATTCAGCAAATTGGTGGTGAACAAGGTTATTTTTATGGTAATGCATTATGGAAAACGCGTGCTTTATTAGATGATCTTGTCGGCAACAAAGTCACTTATGGGCGCCCTCAGCGTGAAACGCTAGCGCTAGGTGATATGATTGATGGTTGGCGGGTAATAAAGTTAGAGCCTGAAAAACAACTGACTTTACTCTTCGGTATGAAAGCCCCCGGTTTAGGGCGCCTCTCTTTTACTATTCACGATAGTGGTAATCTACGTTCATTAGATGTCCGTGCTTGGTGGCATCCTGCTGGTTTTAGTGGTTTACTCTATTGGTTTGCCATGATGCCAGCCCATTTATTTATTTTTAAAGGTATGGCTCAAACCATCTCAACTTGCGCCTATAGATTGGATAAAAATTCACCTAAAAAGCCCGAGCAATCGTCCTAATATCCATTTTTAAGTAAAAAAAGCAATTTTTTATGCACTATTAGTTGCATAATTATTCTCATCGTTTTATCATTTGAAACAGTTAATGACTATTCAAAAAAAACGCATGAGTATTCAATTAAAAAATATAAATTGTTTCTACGGTTCGCACCAAGCACTCTATGATATTAATCTAGAATGTTCTGCTGGTGAAACAATGGTTCTGTTAGGACCAAGTGGTGCGGGTAAGAGCTCTCTAATGCGGGTTCTAAACTTATTAGAAATGCCTCGTTCTGGTGAATTAGACATTGCTGGTCTACATTTTGATTTTGGCCAGCAACCGAATGCGAAAGCGATTCGTACATTACGCCAAAATGTTGGCATGGTTTTTCAGCAATATAATTTATGGCCACACTTAACGGTTCTTGATAATTTAATTGAAGCACCTTGTCGTGTTTTAGGCTTGGCAAAACCGCAAGCTAAAGAAAAAGCGATGAAATTACTTGAGCGTTTACGTTTAAGTGATTATGCACAACGTTTTCCACTGCATTTATCCGGTGGACAACAGCAACGTGTTGCCATTGCAAGAGCATTAATGATGGAGCCTCAGGTACTGTTATTTGATGAACCAACGGCAGCACTTGATCCAGAAATTACGGCTCAAGTTGTTGATATCATAAAAGAGCTTTCTGAAACTGGGATCACACAAGTTATTGTGACCCATGAAGTTGAAATTGCGCGTAAAGCCGCAAGCAAAGTTGTATATATGGAAAACGGCCGTATTATAGAGCAAGGTGATAATCATCATTTCACTGCCCCTCAAACGGAAGCTTTTGCTAATTACTTGTCACACTAAATCGGGATCTGACAATGAAAAAAATATTATTTGCAGCACTTCTGACCAGTATTACACTTTCTGCAACAGCGGCTGATAAAGAGACTATTCGTTTTGCTACTGAGGCAACTTATCCTCCATTTGAAATGATTGATGCAAACAATCAAATCGTTGGTTTTGATGTAGATTTAGCAAATGCCATGTGTGAAAAAATTAATGCTGAATGTACTTTTACCAATCAATCATTTGATAGCTTAATTCCTAGCTTAAAATTCCGTCGTTTTGACGCATTAATGGCGGGAATTGATATTACGCCTGAGCGTCAAAAACAGGTAGATTTTACTGATTCTTACTATGACAACTCAGCGGTCTTTATCACCGTGACAGGTAAAATTTCCGATGTTGCAAGTTTAAAAGGCAAGCAAATTGGTGTCCAAAATGGAACAACCCATCAGAAATTCATCAATGAACAACATAAAGAGATGAAAACGGTGCCTTATGACAGTTACCAAAATGCCGTGTTAGACCTAAAAAATGGTCGTATCGAGGCTATCTTTGGTGATACCGCTGTGGTTAATGAATGGCTGAAAAAGAATCCTGAATTAGGTATTGTTGGTGATAAGGTCACTGATCCTAACTATTTTGGTACAGGCCTTGCTATTGCAGTAAGAAAAGGTAATGCTGATTTACAAGATAAATTAAACAAAGCATTATCTGAAGTAAAAGCCGATGGCACCTATGATGTCATTTATAAAAAATGGTTTGAATAATTATAGTTAATAACAACAATAGCTTAATAAATGAATGAAATAACAACGCTAGCAGGTGCGACCGTGACTACGGTCACACTTGCTATTTCTGCTCTTATTATCGGATTAGTTCTAGCCATGCTGTTTACTGCGTGGGAATCCGCAAAGTGGAAAGCCTTTGCTTTTCTAGGAACTTGCTGGGTAACACTAATTAGAGGACTGCCAGAAATGCTGGTGGTTCTTTTTGTCTATTATGGCACCTTACAAGGTGTCATGATGCTCATGGATGGTATTGAATTAGGTCCTTTCACCTTACAATTTGACTTTGGTGATACTGAATCTTTACCTTTCTATTGTGGTGTTATCGCCCTTTCACTTCTGTATGCGTCTTACGCTTCACAAACTTTACGTGGTGCATTAAAAGCCGTGCCAACCGGACAGTGGGAAGCAGGACAGGCATTGGGTATGGGAAAAATCACCATTTTTTTCCGCTTTATCATGCCCCAAATGTGGCGTCACGCGTTACCCGGACTCGGTAATCAGTGGTTAGTGCTCTTAAAAGATACCGCTTTAGTCTCATTAATTAGCGTTAATGATTTAATGCTACAAACCCAGAGTATTGCCAATCGTACTCAAGAGCCTTTTACTTGGTATAGCATTGTGGCACTTATCTATTTAGCCATTACATTAGTCAGCCAATATATTCTGAAATGGTTAGAGATGAGAACGACCCGATTTGAACGGAGTGCCTCATAATGTGGGATTATATTGTTGATATTTTACCAGGCTTACCGACCAGTTTATCACTGACTTTTGTTGCGCTCTTAGTCGCCTTTACGTTATCGGTATTAATGACTTTTATTTTGGCATTAAAAGTCCCTGTTATTTCACCTATCGTAAAAGTCTATATTACATTGTTTACTGGCACACCTTTGTTAGTACAATTTTTCTTAATCTATTATGGACCCGGACAATTCCCCTCATTAAAAGAATTTCCTCTGTTGTGGGAATTATTATCCACACCTTGGTTTTGCGCCATGGTGACATTAGCATTAAATAGTGCGGCTTATTCAACACTCCTTTTCCACGGTGCAGTCAGGGCGATACCTGCTGGACAATGGCAATCCTGCCAAGCTTTAGGTATGTCACCGCTACAAACAGCGAATGTCATCTTACCTTATGCTTTCAAACGCGCCCTTTCTTCTTATTCCAATGAAGTGGTGCTGATTTTCAAGAGTACTTCTCTTGCTAGCACTATCACTTTACTTGAGCTAACCGGCTATAGCCGACAAGTCTTTGGGCAAAATTATGATGTGATGGTATTTGTTGCTGCAGGCATTATTTATTTAGCTATCAATGGAATACTGACACTGTTAATGAGATTAATTGAGAAGAAAGCCTTAGCTTTTGAACATCGTGATTAGTGCTACTTAAATCATTACACCACGTTTTTTGCTTTAAAATTAACCCCCAAAGTTGAACAACCGCTTTGGGGGTTATTAAGTTGTGCAGTTAAAATTATCAAGCGTTAACGACAATAACATGTTATTGCGATTAAATTAGCGTTTAACTTTGTTGTAAAACCAAGAGCGTCAACACTTCATAATGAGCAGTATGAGGGAACATATCAAACAGTTGTACTCTATCGATACGATAATGAGAAAGTTGTTGTATATCTTTTGCCATCGTTTGAGCATTACAACTGGAATAGAGGATAAAACGAGGCTTCATACTATTTAAATAGTCGCATAACGTTTCGCCAATACCTCGTCGTGGCGGATTAACCAGTACTAATTCAGGAACAGACTCTTTTGCTAAAGCAAAACCAGTAGAGTCCAGCGCTTGAAATTCTACATGCTCTAACCCTAATTCATTGGCGGATAAACGTGCACATTCAATCGCTTCTGGACTAATCTCAATGCCTGTTAATTCCGTGTTTTTTGTGCGCAATGTAAGCCAAACCCCCCTGAGCCACAAAAGAGATCCCATAACCGGTTTATCTGCAACTCTTTGACCCAATGCCCTGCCGTTGCATACAGTGACGCGGCAACATCGGGATTGGTTTGAAAAAAACCTTTCGGGCGAATATGTAACGGAATCTCATTAAAATATTCATCTAAAAAGGTTTTCTCTGTTAATACAATTTCTTGCTCACCTTCCAATATCGCCATATGGACAGGTTGGATATTCACCGAAATAACGGCTAATTGGGGTAATTGAGCCTGTAACCATGGTAATGCTTGGCGAAGTTGCGCCAGTTTTTTTTCTGAGCGCAACACAAAACGTAGCATCATGCTGTGATTGTGGCGACTTTCTGTTAATAAAATAAATTTTAGCTCGCCTCGACGACGTTCCACGTTATAAGGCACTAATCCTGCTTTGGCAATAAAGGTTTTTAATATTGGGAAAACCGGTTCAAAAGAAGCGGGATAGAGTGGGCATTGGCATAAATCAACACCTTCCCCCTCTGGTTTACGTAACCCTAAAATCGGTTTTTCAACACTACCACTTACCACCATTTTCGCTTTATTACGAAATTGAACTTGTTGGCTTTCTACCGGCGCTAATTGAGTAAACGCGTAGTTTTTGGGCAATAAGTCTAATAGATTATGTTGTTTTTGATTAATTTGTTCGGAATAAGCAAGAGAAAGCCACCCACAAGAGTGGCAATCACCCGCACTGGAGCGTGCGCATTGCATAAGATTTTGTGACCGTTATAGATAGTAATTAATGTACAGTATATGAAGAGTCTGTTGATGATGATGTTATGTCTAGATCTTCATCTTCTTCATTTTCTTGTCTTTCGCCATACAGAAAATCATTATTAAAGATCTCACTGATCACTTCTGCTGACTGCTCTTCAGCCTTATGTAAAAACAGATCGAACTGATTAAATGATAGTCCCACAGCAATAGGTAAAGATTGGCTCAAAACTAATTTCGGTAAGTTTTCATCGCTAATTTCTAGGAACGTCTTAATAAATAGGGAACTTGCATTAATTTGACTAAGATTTGCCATAACAGGCACTATCGCTGATGGTTTTAATTCAGCAATAGCGGTAAAAACAAGCACATCATCAAGCACATCAATTTTAGCATCAAAAATACCATTGATATATTGAAGATGAGGTAAATGTAACGCCTGACAAGAGTCACATTCATAGAAAGCAATCTGTAATTCATCCAGCCAAGATTTCAGCTGATCCAGATCGATAGTAACAACAGCGTCCATTAAATAACCTTTACGCGCTAAAAATAAGAGTGCTTTTCTGCATTGACGTTATTTTGCCACTTTTTTTCACCAGAAGGCAGTAATAAATAGAAAAACGCCACAAATAAAGTCAAGTGACAAAGAGGCTAAGTCACCTAGCCTCTTTCACTCATCATGATATAAAACTGTATTTATTTTTCGTTATGTGGCTTTTTCTTTTTATTTTCAGTTGCCTTAGTATCAATACCTAAGAAGGTTAAACGATAGATCGCTCGCCAAACGATATGTATTGCAGGTGGGATCATACAAAGCACCCCTAAAACAACCAAGGTCAATTGCCCTGTATAGGTTGTTAACCATTCCGGTGAAGTCATATATTGATTAATATATAAGTAAGCGATAACCAATAGCACAATACCAATTAGTTCAATAATAATAATTGGCTTTGGCATATCTGATAGTGTTTTCATATCCCGTTTAGAGGGCTTTTCCATGTTGTCTCCGTTCATCGCCTTGCACTCGTCCTATATCATCATTCAGCAAATTGATATAATTTATTACACTAAAAGGCAATAACTGTTTTTGTTTATTCGAATAAAAAGGCATAGTATTCACAAATAAAGACTATTATGCCTGAATTTTTTTCCTCAATAAGGAGTGTCGTATGTTTGTTGTAATTTTTGGTCGTCCTGGTTGCCCATATTGTGTCCGAGCTAAACAACTTGCTGAAACCTTGTCTGAAAAACGTGATGACTTTGATTTCCGCTATGTGGATATTCAAGCTGAAGGTATTACCAAAGCAGACTTATCAAAAACCGTCGGTAAACCTGTTGAAACTGTGCCACAAATTTTTATTGATGAAAAACACATTGGTGGCTGCACAGATTTTGAAGCTTATGCGAAAGAGCATTTAGGCATCTATAACTAATTTTTAAAACGCTAAAACACTTTATTTATCAATGTGTTTTAGCGTTTTCATTCTTTTTTACCTACTACTTTCTCCGTTGTTTTTTCCCTTTTCAGACCACTTACTAAAAATATTTCTATTTTTTTTCATTAATTGGCGAACTTTCTTTTTAACTCGTAGTCTGAATTAGTGCCACTGCTTTTCTTTGATGTCCCCAAATATTGAGGAGCCCGATAGTTTCAACCCCTTTTGGTGAAATAACTGTCGGGTTTTTTATTGCCTAAAATTCAGTAACACTCTCCTTGTAATGTCACCACAATACGTCGACGCCCACCGTGATCTCTATGTTCACCTAAATAAATCCCCTGCCATGTACCTAAATTTAATTTCCCTTGGCAAATAGGCACCGACACACTCTGACCAAGTAAACTACTTTTAAGATGGGCTGGCATATCATCACTGCCTTCATAAGTGTGAAGATAATAAGCTTCATGCTCTTTCACACAGCGATTAAAGAAACTTTCAAAATCACTGCGTACAGTCGGATCGGCGTTTTCATTAATGGTTAATGACGCAGAAGTATGTTGAATAAAAAAATGAGCAATACCTATTTTGTATTGTCTGAGTTCGGGTAATTCTTGCAACAGTGCCTGTGTGATTAAATGAAATCCTCTCGGTTTTGCTTGAAGTAAAATCTCTTTTTGAAACCACATTGATTAATACCTTTAAACATATGGGTGATAAATAGAAAAAGTGTAGTAACTCAAGGGTAAAGTGTTTTTTTAGTTAATTCAGTCAGTCAGCGAAAAAAAACTGACAATTCTTGAAAAAAAGCACAATTAAATAAGAAAATTACTCTTTACCCTGCGCACAGCCTCATTTAACCTTGTGGGATTGACTGATTATGTACCATAAACATTGCCTATCAGCACGATATATATGGAGCTTACTTTGCTGGAACAACTCAATTTAGCCGTATTTTCATTGATGAATGCAACCCCTTCGGCCTCCCCTTTAGAGATTAATGTCGCGATCTTTATTGCTAAATACTTAGTTTACTTGTTCCCTCTGTCTTTAGCTTTCTATTGGCTATGGGGAAATGAAAAACATATTGATCAGCAAAGGACTTTAGCTTGTAAGGCTGGGGTCGCTCTGATTATTGCCCTCTCTATCTCTTGGTTTATCGGTATGATAGCTCCCCATGATCGCCCTTTTGCTGCCAATATCGGTTATAACTTCCTTGATCATGAGGCAACGCCTTCCTTCCCTAGTAATCATGGTACTTTCGTATTTACTATCGCACTGGCTTATCTTTTTTGGCATAACAGTAAACGTATTGGCATGCTGATGCTGATTTTAGGTCTTGCGATTGCTTGGGCTCGTATTTATCTTGGCGTCCATTGGCCAATAGATATGGTTGGTGCATTTATTGTTGCTCTCCTCTCTTGTGCATTAAGCCAAATACTTTGGTCACAAGGCGGGAAAAAGTTACAAAAAGCGATCCACCAGCTCTATCAACTCTGCTTTGCATATCCTATTCGCAAAGGTTGGACAAAAGCTTAATCCTATTAGGATAAGAAACAACCGCAAAAGGCCACAGTATTAATGTGGTC
>NZ_CAWPAV010000196.1:0-9199 GCF_963885725.1 Proteus sp. G4380 | reverse complement strand
ATTGATATTTATTAAAGGAGTTTCTAATAAGTGTGTTTTACTTTCATTATCAGATGGATAGCGAAAAGTTTGTCCTGTAGGATCTATATCAGCAATATCTTGAATAAATTCTGAGAGTATGTCTATTATATCTTTAAAACGAGAATCTATTACTGGAGCATATTCTGATATATTTTTCCAAAGAACTCCTATGTCGTGATATTGTAATGCTTTTATTTTGGGGAAGGGAGCTATTTCTGTTTTTTTTAAATTACTATTTTGCGCTAATTTGGTTTTTCGGTGCTCTTGTAATGCCTCCCATCTAAATCTAGAAAGAATTTCTAAATCGAGCCATAATTTTTTTAATCTTAACTCTATTGCATGTCGCATGTTAAAACATATAGGATATACTAAACAATCAATATCATTATTATTTGAACTATTTAAAGCAATATTTATTATTTCTAAAGCTGCGGTTTCAAAACCTATGGCATAAAAAATATTTGAACGAGGATTATCATTATCTTGAAAACTACCATTTCTTCCCGTTGTTGCATTAAATTTAGTAGGATTTGCCCTTACAAATGTATTGTTTTTTCTCATTTTTTGATTGTTCCTTTTTTAAAATATAGTGATATATAAAATATGTATTTTCTTCTTAGTGATTTGTTTGATTTTTTTAATGCATTAGTGAACTTAATACTTATTTCTTTACGATTAGCTCATTAAAAAACTTATCAAAGCCTTTCTTACCGCTATCGTCATAACGTAATTCATTAAACTGTTTTGTAAATGAACAATTCTCATCAATTAAATCATTCAATGAATTGATTTGAATATATTTCTGAGTAATTTTTAATGCTTGATCTTTAGTGAGTGTAGTTGTGTATTCAGGGCTATCTTTAAGTTTTTGGTGATTATCATTATTAATGAGGTAAGACACTACTGCCACATCATTATTATTTGTATTGATAAATGTGCGTAATACTCCATAAATAAGGGCGTGCTTTGCTAAATTATCTTTTACATCAGTTGGATCATTATCGTAAGCGGTTGCTGATAATCGGATTTTTAGAGGAGATTCACTGATGATTTCAAATGCGTTGGTATCAGAAGGATAGTCTCCAAAATCTTCCATCATGCTTGTGACGGTGGGGTAGATTGCGTTTTTATTACTACATACAAAAGTATCGTTTATTGTTTTTTGAATTTCGGTGACTTGGTTGTTGGGAGTGTCGTGAGCGAAATTAAGAACCCCAATGATTGATAAAACAAAGGTAACAAGAAAAGCAATAAACGATTGTTTGCGGTTTTTTAACTTGATGATGCTAGGTTTTATCATGCCTAGAGTTATGCAAACGACAGATATTAAAAATAAAAAAATTGATACAATGAATGGAAATTCCATGTTTTTTTCCTTTCTAACGATAAACAGAAGAATCTTAAGAATTTCTAATGATGAGACACGAAATGTGGTAAGTAAAGCCCCTAAAATAAGTTTATTTCATAGCCTCCATTGATTGAATGAGTAGAACCACATCTTAATAAGCATTGATAACAGATGTTAGATATTTGATGAAATGCCCGGATAATTTCCGGGCATGATTTAGTGTGGTCGATATGTGGACGCGATGAGAAATAAATCCATTTATTTCAATGCAATAAAAGCTATTTCATAGCCATCGTAAGATGGCTTTTTTATGTCTAAATTTCAAGGGATTACACTCTATATTGTCTATTTGATAACCATTTAAATAGGCAGGGGATTGCCGTTAAAATTTGCTGGAGTATAATCAGAAAATCTACTGCGGGCGTAGTTCAATGGTAGAACGAGAGCTTCCCAAGCTCTATACGAGGGTTCGATTCCCTTCGCCCGCTCCAAACTTAACTCACCTGAAGTCTATCAATTTTCATTTTCTGAATATATGGTTATCTGTGATCCAGGATTTGGCGAATTTTATTAAATAGATAAATCAGCAAGAAATAGATAGCAAATACCTAAAAATATTGCATTGATAGATTTTATATTTTAACTGTATGTAATTTATTAATAAATTTAATAATTCTTTGTGTTGTTGTTTTTTTATAACATGGCAAATAATAGCTATATATTATAACTCAATCAATCATTGATGATGTCATATTAAAATAACTCAGCATTTATAGATATAAAGCTAAAAATAATGAATAACAATATAAATAGTTATAGCTATTTACTGATAGTGATGTAAATCACAACTATTTTTGGAGTATCTTTTTTATGTATTGTTCGGTTTTTTCTATTATGTCTTGGTATTGTGGATGTTCAGCATAAGCATTTCTAATGGTTTTGTTTATATCATATATAACAGATTCCTTTTGTTTATTTGTTAATGTAAGTAATAGTGATTTTAAAATCACTTTTAATGCCGCAACTTCATGTTCTATGTTAACTAATTTTTTTTCCATATATTCTTCCGAGGAACTATTACGATAGCAATGGGATAATTTTGCATATTAATTAATTATTTAAGTAAATCCAAGTAAAAAATGTATTAGTACAGAAAGAACGCTTTTACAAATGCGCTTTATCTAAAGTGATCTATTTTATTAACTTAATCACTGGAGGATAAAGATAGAGTGTAAGAGGTTATATTTGACTTAAGTAATAGAAAAGAGTGAACGTTATTTTAGTAAAAAGAAGAGCATAGGATGCAATATTGTGCATCCTATGATGTTAAATTGGTGGGGAAACCATTAAAATCATATAATGAGTCTATGCTTGGATAAGTTTTTTCACATATTGCTCAGTAAGATTTATAACTTCATTGTGATGTGGATATCTGCTTGAAGTATCTTCAATAACTAAAGATATATTGCCTAACATATCGCGTCGTTGCTTATCATTTAATGCACAAAGTAGAGATTTAGTGACTATTTTTAAAGCAGCGAGCTCGCATTCGATTTCTCTTAAGTTGTTATCCATGATTTACCTGTCAGTATCTAATGGATTATTAATATAAGTAATTTTTTTATATATCACAATTATAGAAAGAGATTATTGAGAGATATAACGCACAATATGTTTAATAGGCGCAAGATGTGTGAAATGAGTGATAATAATTATTCTCCCCTTGTTTTGGTAACTAAAGTAATATCTAATTTATTAGTTTTTATGAGCTAGATAGAAAGAATAACATAATGATTTTATTGATTGGTTTTTTAATTGCGCTAACTAATAGACTAAAAATATCATACCATTTACTATTTTAAATAGATTATTAAATGTCATTTTTATACATGAGCTACTTGCTATAATAAAGTTAGTTATTATTAGGAGGTACTATTTAAATATTGATAATTAATAGTTAATTATATTTTATTGATTGGTTAGCAAGTTAGTTTTACTTTCCCTCTTTTTAAAATAAGACAGAGTGTAATTATTATAAACCACACTCTGTGAAATCTATTTAGGACTATTTTAAGCTATTTTTGATTATGCTTTACAAAGTTAATATAGCTATTAACCCAGTTTTGCATAAAACCTGCTGTTTTTTCAGAAAACTGACCGTTTTCTACCATTCCATCATACCATTTTAAAAAACATTCTGGTTGATTTAAGGTTGGCATATTTAAAAATGCTAATGAATTACGCAGGTGCTGTTGTGCAATAGCAGTACTAATATTACCGATTGAAACACCGATGATCCCAGCAGGAATACTATCCCATGCATTAGTACCATAAGGGCGAGAGGCTTGATCTAACGCATTTTTTAGCACACCAGGGATTGAGCGGTTATATTCAGGTGTTACGAAGATAATGCCTTGGCATTGCTTAATTTGTTGCTTAAACTCGACAACGGCTTCAGGTGTTTTGTCGTCATCATCTTGGTTGTAGAGAGGAAGAGTACCGATATCAAGGAACTGAAAAGTAAATTCTTGAGGAAATAGCGAGGTTAATGCTTTTGCTGTTTGTTTATTATAGGAATCTTTTCTTAAGCTTCCGACTACAACACCAATGTTAAAATGACTCATCTTAACTCTCCTATATTGAAGGATAACAATGAATATCAATTACTATTTTGATATTCATATTTTGATTTTATCCTGATAATAGAAAACAGCAACAAAATAAAAGTAATTATAACACATTAAAAGAGTATTATTTTACACCTTATAAAGGTAATTAAATGATAAAATTAGATGTTATTATTTTTCTGATTATCTGCTATTATCTTCATTGTGTAGAAATAACTGCTTCTAACACGACAACATTTTTCCAATTAAAAATACCGATACTCATTTAATGATGATTTTAATGTGACGGATGCAATGTTGTAAGAAAAAATAATGAAATGAAAGGATAGGAGCCGTTATTGTCATTTATGCGCTAGGTTATTGACTTAGTACGCAATAGACAATAGAAAATTATAATAAGATAGCTTAAAATGCGATACTACATACGCTCTTATTTAGACTGATCGGAATTAAGGAAAAATGATGTCCTTATTGAAAAATAAAAACAATGTTTTAGCTCTGTCTATGGCAGTTACTGTTCTCACACTATCGGGATGTAGCATTTTATCTGGTGATAGCCAACCTGTGGAGGTGGTGCCAACACAGGTGCAATCCACGGTAACTTCACCTGCTGATAATAATTATCAACAGATGAACGTAGGGGAGCAAAAACTGGCATCACAAACAGCATGTATCAAGCAACTTGATTCTTTAAAAACATTTTCACCAGCAGAGTATAAATCTATGGTGGATGAATTTAAGGAAATCAGTGAAATTAATGCGTTATACCGTAGTGTTGAAAATACCGCTAGTAAAGATAGCTTAGCATTATTAAAAATGAGTATCGAATCTAAGACCGAAGTACTATGTGCTAAAGTGCGCTATCTTTCGGTTATGTCTGTGAATTCGACACTGAAGAAATTAGGTGAATAATTACTATGAAATTAAAGCAGAGTGCTTGTCTCGCTTTTATGATGTTTCCGGCGCTGTCTTTTGCTAATAATGAGTTTAATTTTGTCATTGAAGATTTTGACCGTTATTTAGAAGCACAACAGCCCGTTGATATTAAGCCTGAACCCTCTGCAACAATTTCATCTTCATCTACTCCCGATCAGCGTAGTGGAACGGTGCGTTCCACTGTGACATTAAAGGAAAAGCCACCACAAAAACCACAACAAAAAATTCAGCCTAAACAGCCTGTTGTACGGAATGAACATCAAACCGTGGTAGGCAATGAGCATTGGTCAGTAGTGGCGACTCCCTCTGTACCTCAGGTGACTTTGTCTGAACAATGCTCTGTGGTATCTACAAATACCAACAAAATAAACAGTGATTACACTCATTATTTAACACCACTGCTTTCGTTTGTACCGATTAAACCGCAATTTACCCCTGAGGACTTGAATCGGTATTATCAAAGTAAATCCGTGGTCTATAATCCTCTAATGCTTTATACGC
Source organism: Proteus sp. G4380 (assembly GCF_963885725.1). Taxonomy (NCBI): domain Bacteria; kingdom Pseudomonadati; phylum Pseudomonadota; class Gammaproteobacteria; order Enterobacterales; family Morganellaceae; genus Proteus; species Proteus sp. G4380. The sequence continues at coordinate 3,766 of NZ_CAWPAV010000196.1, read as the reverse complement.
GTAAGCGTTATCCAGGGCAGCCATATCAGTCTACTGATAATACTTTATTAGATTTCATTCCAAATACAGTGTATTCAGTGACTGAAATACCTTTTCATTTTTTATATCAATTTAAACGTTCTTTGCTTGACCATAAGCAACCTCTCTTTAATAAAGAGCTATTAAATCGTTTAGCAAATACTCGCGAAAAATATCAACGTCTGTATCAGAAATTTACTGAACAAGCCGCGTTATTAACTGAAAGTTTAACTAAACTGCAAACCGCAGAAGAAAAAGTTCAACAATTAACAGCGGAATTGGCAAAAACGCAAGATAAACTGGCTGTAGCGAATAATTTACTTAATGATGATAGCCTAAAACAGTCTGTGGCTAAGTTACAAAATGAATTAGCACAGTCTAAAAAAGAGCAGGATACGTTGCTTGCACAATTAGCTGAAAAAGATCAGTTGCTGTTTGATGCGACAGAAAAAAATAAAGTATTAACTAAACAGCAAGAAGATTTTGATATTCAGGCACAAAAATTAAATCAATTGACTACCCATGTTGCTCAACTTGAGCAACAAAAACAGCAGCTACAATCACAATATGGGCAGGCTCAACGGTTATTAACAAATAACAGTGCTAAAAAAGAGATTGAGGAACTACAAAATTCTTTAACTAATTTATCAGCAGTGCGCCAATCTTTAGAAAATCAATTAGCTAAAAACAAAGCCTCTTTTGAAGCTACTCTAGCTAAGAATAATCAGTTAATTGATACCCAACGCCAACAGATAGCTCAACTTAACGATCACATAAAAAAAATAAACCAAGAGCAACAACAGTTAAATCATTCGTTAGTGACTCTTCAACAACAAAAAGCACAAGCAGATGATCAATTAACACAGATCCCAGCGTTGAAGCTTGAGTTACAAAATAAGGTTAATGAATTAGCTGAGCTGAAAAAAAGTTTATCTACGGGTGAGAAAGCTTTTGATGCTTTGATTTCAGAAAAAAATGGTGTAATCGCTAAATTAGAGAAAGCTCAGGCAGATCTTGCCAATAAGTATCAAGCATTGGATACCCAATTTAAAGAGAACAATACCACCATTGGGCAACTTAAAGAAAGCAAAATAGCGAACGATAACACTTATGCTCAATTAGAGAAACAACTAGCAGAAAAACAATCGCTTACTGATAAATTAACGACACAATTAACACAAGCTAAAGATCAGTTAGCAAAACAAAATTCTGAAAGTAACCAACTAATTGCTTCATTAAAACAGCAGCAAGTAGAATCGACGGCTCAATTTAAGCAACAAGAAAGTGTTTTAGCGAATTCTCAAAAAGAGTTTAATGAAGTCTCTAAGCAGCTTGAAGCTCAGCGTGCGCTAACGAAAACACTTGAAGAAAAAGAATTAAAATTAAGTGAGCAACTAAAAGAAAAAGAAAGTGAAATTAAAAAAATAAATAGCGAAAGTGCGAGTGTTCAAAAAGAGAATAAAACATTAAAACAGCAATTGGATAAAGCTATGGGAGAAGGGCAGATTATCGCAAGTCAGCTTGCATATGCCTATTCAATTATCGGTAAAGATAATGCCCAACGAAATAAATCAATTCTGTCGGAAATACAAAAACAGAACTATGTGCAATACGATGATAACACTTACTTTAAAATCCTAAAACAAGGGAAACCTGTGGATTCAATTGCAGGTAAAACAGTTGTTTTCGCTATGCATGAACAATTAACCGATGGTACAGTAACACTTAATTATGACAAAGCTAAGCCGTTAATTTTACCATACCGTCAACTTCCACTGCCTCTTAATACTTTTGTTGCTAAAGCAGGCTTAAATGGCAAAGCTAAAATTTATATTAAACCTGATGGCGGGTATGGGAAAGATGGTATCCCAGGGCAAGTACCTCCAGAATCGATGTCTATAGTGACAATTGAAATTTTAGCTATCAAATAGCACCCTTTAATAAATTACCGTTGTCAGCTCTTCTATAAATAATGAAGAGCTGATATTTTATACATGCCACATAAATTCATCATTAATTAAACATAAAGAGTGTTCTACTAGCCAGTGTTTTAGTTTTTTACAATTTTCAGGGTGTTGTGGAATAGTGATTAAAATATCCCATAATGGTTGTAATAACTCAGAATGCGGTTGTGTATTTTGTAAGTACTCTAATGTATTATTTATTTTTTTATTGAATACCGGCTCTATTTCCCAAGCTTCTATAACTAATTTAATATCCTTTTTCAACAAATCATCTATCACGACGAACCGTGCTTTATCAGCTTCTAATTTTGTTTTTATATCTTCTAAAGATAAAAAAGAAGAGGCTATATTTGATGGTTCCTTTTCTTCAAATAATTTAATGTTTTCACATTGATTAATTTGATATTCGAGCTCTTTTTTTATCTCATAAAGTGTAAATATATGCGGTGTTATATGTTCAACCCACCAAATAAAAATAGGTTTTATGATAGCTTGAATAAAACGTGCATGATCAGCAATGTTGATTTTTGCATTTAAAGCGTTCCAATTAATATCTGATATATTAGATTGGTATTTATCAGCCAAATTTACTACGGCATTAATATTTTCTTTAGTTAATGGCACTGAGCAATGTTTTTTGCGTAAAAACCATGTGGATTGCAATAAACTGTCTACAGCTTCACGGCATAATAAACGAGATAATATTTTAATTTGTTTCTCATTTATATCATTATTTGTAATAAGTAAAGAAAACTGAAGATTAAATAAATTATCAACAGTTTTCTTATTTTCATCTGCCATCATTTTTTTTAGCAAATTAAAATAACGATAATATTGGTATTTGCTAGTATTAGTTTGTCGCTTTATCACAATAGTTTCACTCATCAGAACAAATTTTGCATATTCTAGCGATGAATTGAACGATGATATTATGATAATAGGTCGGATTTTTTATAATTTTAATTTAAGATGTCTCGCTTTACTCGGTGTCATATTAAAACGTCGATGATAGCTTTGTGTAAAGTAAGATTGGCTAGAGAATCCTGATTCCATAGAAATATCGACAATACTCATTTCTGTTGTTAATAATAATTGATGTGCGTAAATAATTCTTCTTTCGCATATCCATGTTCTTGGCGATGTTCCATAAACATGATTAAATAACTCTTTAAATGTGGTGAGACCCATACCAAACTCGCGAGCAAACTGTTTTAGCTTCCAATTTTTTAGATGGTTTTTTTCCATAAATATTTTCAAGCGATCAACTTGCCTATGACTTAATTGGCGTAGTAACGCCATAAGATTGGCACCTTGTTCGGAAGAAAGTAATAGAATGAGCATTTCTTCAATACGTAATTGAGTAAAAGTATCTGGACAATTTTGTGAAGAAAGATAATCAAAACCATTACTACAAAAATGGATCAGAGGTGAATCTTCAAAACAGATAAAAGCCGATGAGAAATTTTCCTCTCTATCGATATTACTGAGAATATCACTATTTTTTGACATGAAATTTCTTAAGAAATCATCAGAAAGAGGAATATAAATTGTTTCACAAGGCTCATTGCCTAGCGTTTTTATGGTATAATTTCCTTGTTGTAAGAAAATAATCTGATCTTTGTTAATAGTTATTGTATTTGTGCAGTTTTGTAATACCAGCGCATTATTTCTGATTATGTATAAAGCTTTTTGGTTATTTTCTAATATTTGATATTGCGGATAAAAATAAGAGAGTTTTTGAATAACGCAATCTTGTTTAGTGTTTTCACCACATTGTATTGTAT
>NZ_CAWPAV010000195.1:0-1049 GCF_963885725.1 Proteus sp. G4380 | reverse complement strand
TAAGTGTGGGTATTGTAAAAATTTCTGATGAGCTACATGAGTATCTTCGTAAAGCAAGTAATGTGATGTCTCGATCAGTTAATGCACAAGCAGAGTTTTGGATAAAAATTGGTATTCAAGCAGAATTAAATCCAGAAAAAACGTTTCCAATGATTATTAATGAAATGTTAGAAAAAGAAGCAATAAAACAAGAGCATAAGTAAATATAAAGGAGATTAATATGGATAAAATTACGATTAAAACCCCTGAGGAAATTGAATTAATGCGTGAATCAGGTCGTTTATTAGCCCAAGTTTTTACAATGCTTGATGATTTTATTGTGCCAGGTGTTTCCACATTAGAAATTAACGATAAAGTAGACGATTTTATTACTCATGATCTGCAATCGAGACCTGCAAGCAAAGGACAATATGGTTATGAGTATGTACTTAATACTTCAATTAATGAGGTAGTATGCCATGGTGTTCCTAAAGCAGATGAGCTATTAAAAAGTAAAGATATTATTAATGTCGATATTACACTAGAAAAAAATGGTTTTATTGCTGATTCTAGCAAGATGTATGTCATGCCAGATGCCTCACCTATAGCAAGAAGATTAGTCAAAACAACTTACCAAGCGATGTGGGAAGGTATCAAAGAAGTTAAACCAGGTGCAACACTCGGTGATATCGGTCATGCAATCCAAAGCTTTGCACAAAGTCATGGGTATAGTGTTGTAAGAGAGTATTGTGGACACGGGATTGGTCGAGAAATGCACGAAGCCCCTCAAGTATTACATTATGGTATTCGAGGACAAGGTGTTGTACTAAAAGAAGGGATGACCTTTACCATTGAACCGATGATTAACCAAGGTGGACACAAAATAAAAACCAAAAAAGATGGTTGGACTGTAGTCACCCGTGATAAAAAATTATCGGCACAATCAGAACATACTATTTTAGTTACTGCTGATGGGTATGAAGTACTCACTTTGCGTCCAGAAGAAACACTTCCATAATAAATTAATTTATATCTATCTAATTTTTGATGCAAAAATTATGATATAAATT